>JBDSIP010000588.1:0-4075 GCA_039917915.1 Thermoflexales bacterium | reverse complement strand
CGCGCCCTTGCTGCGGTCCGCCTTTAGCCGTCCGCGGTTGCGCGGTAATCCGCGCGATCGGTAACCCGCGCTTACGAAAACGCCTGAATGCCGGTTAGAGCCCGGCCCAGGATCAGGCCGTGCACGTCGTGGGTGCCTTCATAGGTGTTCACGGCCTCGAGGTTCATCACATGCCGGATGACGTGGAATTCATCCGAGATGCCATTCCCGCCGTGCATGTCGCGGGCCATCCGGGCGATGTCCAGGGCTTTGCCGCACGAGTTGCGTTTGACCAGCGAGACCATCTCGGGGGTGGCCTTGCCTTCGTCGATCAACCGCCCGACCCGCAGCGCGCCCTGCAGGGCCAGGGTGATCTCGGTCATCATGTTGGCGAGCTTGAGCTGGATAAGCTGGTTGGCCGCCAGCGGCCGGCCGAACTGCTTTCGATTGAGGGTGTATTCGCGCGCGGCGTGCCAGCAAAATTCGGCGGCGCCGAGTGCCCCCCACGAAATCCCATAACGGGCCTTGTTCAGACAGCCGAAGGGGCCCTTCAGGCCCGAGACGTTGGGCAGCAGCGCATCCTCGGGCACATGCACTTCGTCCATCACAATCTCGCCGGTGCTGGAGGCGCGCAGGCTGAATTTGCCCTCGTATTTCGGCGCGCTCAGGCCCTTCATCCCCTTCTCGAGGATAAAGCCGCGGATGACGCCAGCGTCGTCCTTCCCCCACACCACAAACACATCGGCAATGGGCGAGTTGGTGATCCAGGCCTTGTTGCCATGCAGCACGTAACCGTCACTGACCTTGCGCGCGCGAGTTTCCATTGAGCCCGGGTCGCTGCCGTGATTGGGCTCCGTCAGCCCAAAGCAACCCACGATCTCCCCGGAGGCCAGGCGGGGCAGATACTTCTGGCGCTGTTCTTCGGTCCCATAGGCGTGAATGGGATGCATGACGAGCGAGGATTGCACGCTCATCGTGCTGCGATATGCGCTGTCGACCCGCTCGACCTCGCGCGCGATCAGGCCGTACATGACGTGGCTCAGACCGGCGCAGCCGTAACCATCAATCGTACAACCGAGAAAGCCCAGTTGTCCCATCTCGGTGATGACGTCCCGGTCGAAGGTCTCGTGGCGGTTCGCCTCGAGAATGCGCGGCATGAGCTTGTCCTGGCAGTAGGCCCGGGCAGCGTCCCGGACCATCCGCTCTTCGCCGTCGAGCTGGTCTTCGAATAGAAACGGATCATCCCAATGGAATTCAGCTTTGGGTGCCATGTGTGTCTCCTGCGGGCCTAGTCGCCCACTTCAAGTTTGCCGAGCGCGATAAGGCTCTCCAGATCGTCCAAGTCGCCAGGGGAGTGGCTCCGAAACAGGGCCCGGACGGCGTCCAAATCGCTCGCGCTCGCCAAACCGAGCATGCGTGAAATGTCCGCAATATCCTGTGATCTTCCGGCCTGGAACTTCATGAGCACCAGATATCGCAGGGGAAGCACGGGCAGTAGCTGGCCATCGCGATTGGCCTGCGCTTCAAGCAACGCCGCGCTCACCCAGGCCTCGCGTGATTCGATCACATCAATATCGTCCCCATCCGGCGAGCGCCAGGTCGCCCCGCCAATTGACAGATCGCCTTGACGGTTGAAACCGGCGGTATTGAGCTGGGCCCGAACTTGCGGTCCGGTTGCGGCATGAATCAGAATATCCAGATCGCGCGTCGCGCGCTCGGGCATATAGAGCCGGGTCGCAGCGGCGCCGACAACCGCCCAGGGTGTGGGTGAGAGGGCGTGCGTCAGATCAGGCCACTTCATTTGGGCGGTCCTTTGATGCAAGAAGCGGGAGCCGCTTCCGGATCCGGGTTTCTGGCGTCGAAGCGCCAGATCAATGATGATCCTGCGCGCGCTCAAGCGTGTTTCAACAGCCATACCGTCGATTGTACAGAGCTGTCGAATTCAGAAAGCGATCCCTCGCGCTTCCTTCTGCATTCTGCATTCACTACTTCGCCTTCGGCCCCATTCCCTCGTATCTGGCGATGACCTCGAGCATGACCTCGTCGGCCCCGCCGCCAATGGCATACAGCCGGATGTCGCGGAAGTAACGGGCAATGGGATATTCCTCGACATAGCCCATCCCACCGTGAAACTGCAGACAGGTGTCGGCCACCCGCCGGCTGAGCATCCCCGACTTGAGCTTGGCCATCGACGCCTCGCGCGTCATGTCGACCCCAGCCACATACTGGGCCACGCAGTGATACGCCAGGTGGCGCAGGGCTTCGAGCTCGGCAAGCAGTTCGGCCAGCGCGAAGTAGAGATATTGGTTATGCAGGAGCGGCTTGCCAAAGGCCCTGCGCTCGCGCAGATAGGTCTTGGTCAGGCTCAGCACGCGCTCCATGCTGGTCAGGCTCATCAGGGTCATGGCCAGGCGCTCGCGCTGAAATTGTTCCATCTGGATTCTGAAACCGCCGCCCTCATGGCCGATACAGTTGGACCGCGGCACCCGCACATTGTCAAAGGACAGGATGGCCGTGTCGCTGCTGCGATGCCCGAGCTTGTCGAGTTTGCGGCTGACGCCGAAACCGGGCGTGTCGGTCGGGACGATGATGAGCGACATCCCGTTCGATCCGCGCTCGCCGCTGGTGCGCGCCAGCAGGGTCAGGAAGTCGGCCTGGGTGCCGTTGGTAATCCACATCTTGGTCCCGCTGATCACGAAGTCGTCGCCATCGATCTCGGCCCGGGTCCGAATTGCGGCCACGTCGGAGCCGGCGTCCGGCTCGCTGACGGCGATCGCCGAGACCAGTTCGCCCCGGATTGCCGGGACGAGGAAGCGCTGTTTGAGCGCCTCGGAGCCATGCCGGGCCAGGGCCGGGGTGGCCATGTCGGTATGCACGCACAGGCCGAGGCTCACCCCCATCGGCTCGGCCCGGCCCAGTTCCTCGAGAAGAACCGTGTTGAACCAGTAGTCGGCCCCGCCCCCGCCATAGGCTTCGGGATAGGACAGCCCAAGCAGCCCGAGCTGTCCCATCTTTTTGAGCAGCGCGTGAGCGGGGAAGATGCCGGCCCGCTCCCAGGCCTCGGTGTTCGGGTTGATCTCGGTCTCGACAAAGTTGCGGGCCACCTGGCGCAACATGGCGTGTTCGGCCGTGAAAGGTGCGGACATGGCTACCTCCTAATCAATAGGACCTGAATCGACAAGCCCCGGCTTCGACGGGGCATGTCGATTCAGTGAAGTACTCGACAGATCAACCGGCGGGCGCGGCTGCGCCGGGCGGGTTCATGACGCCCATCATTGTAGGCCGCGGCTCGGCGGCCCTTGACACCGCTCTCCTGATCACTACAGTACTCAGCGGATACATTTCTGGAGGTCATCCCAAATGGCACAGTCCAAACGCAAAGAAACCGAGAGCGATATTCCCGCCGGCATCGGCAAGCCTGCCCTGCGCGCCCTCACGGCGGCCGGATACACGCGACTGGACCAACTCGCCAGGGTCAGGGCAGACGATCTGCTCAAGTTGCACGGCGTTGGCCCCAAGGCCCTACGCGTGCTTCGCGCCGCGCTCGAAACCCGGGGCCTATCGTTCGCACGAATCGACCCATGAACCCGCCTCCGGATCCCCACACCATCACCACCCTCGCGCAGCTTCAGGCCCTCAACGGCGCCGTCGCCGAGGCATCCCTGAAAAAGGAGGTCGCCTTCGTCCACCCGCTGTATCGGGCCATCATCGAGGCTTCACCCTTCGCCGTGCTCGCCACGTCCGGGCCTGATGGGCTGGACGCCTCGCCGCGCGGCGACCTGCCCGGCTTTGTCCAGGTCCTTGATGAACACACCTTACTCTTGCCGGAACGGCGCGGCAACAACCGGACCGACAGCCTGCGCAACATCATCGCCGACCCGCGGGTGGGCCTGCTGTTCTTCGTCCCGGGCATCACCGAGACTCTCCGGGTGAACGGCAAAGCGTCCATCAGCACTGACCCTGAACTGCTGGCCCGCTTCCCGATGGAGGGCAAGCTCCCCAAGTGCGTCGTTGTCATTCGGGTGGATACGGTCTTTTACCAATGCGCACGGGCGATTCATCGGTCGAAGCTGTGGGAACGCGCCGCGACCGGCGC
>JBDSIP010000587.1:0-15104 GCA_039917915.1 Thermoflexales bacterium | reverse complement strand
GAGCGATATCGCTCACAAAACAACATCCAGTTGGAAAGCTTAATACAAATGCCAGCGCTTCTTGCGCTTCCTCCAGTCAGCTTCGTCCGCAGCACTCAGGGCGATGATCTCCGCGATCGGCGCCCGGGCGGTCAAGCCTTCACGTATCCGCGCGTCGCCGCTGAGCAAATCAAAGTGCGGGTTGCGGCCCTCCCAACTCGCGGGCAGAAATGCGAAGTCATTCGGGTGCAGGCGCATCACCGCGTCCACGACGTGCAGCCCCGTCTCGAAAGGCTTGAAGAGTGCGCGATTCATGACGTGCGTCTGCGCACCGGCACAGCCCACGCCGAGGTGCTTGCTGTAAGTTGGCTCGAAATAGACGGGCCTGAACGCTGCGCCCGGGAGACCGCGGGCGTTTAGGTCGCGGGCGAGGGCGGGGGCATCCACCCACGGAGCGCCGATCCACTCGAAGGGATGGGTGGTCCCGCGCGCTTCGCTCAGGTTCGTGCCTTCGAAAAGGCACAGGCCGGGGTAGATCACGGCGCAGTCCAGGGTGGGCAGGTTTGGCGAGGGTGTAAACCAGGGCAACCCTGTATCGTCGAAATAGAAATGGCGGCGCCAGCCCGTCATCCGCGCGACGTCGACAACGCAGTCCGGATAACGCGTGTCGCGCAGAAATAGGGCGAGTTCGCCGACGGTCAGCCCGTGCCGGACTGGAATCGGATACATCCCAACAAAGGAAGAAATGCCGCTGGCCAGGATCGGACCCTCGACGTCCAGCCCGTTGATCGGATTCGGTCGATCGAGGACAAGCATCTCGATGCCTTGCGCTGCAGCAGCCTCCATCACATAGCCCAAGGTATTGAGATAAGTGTAGTAGCGACACCCTACATCCTGGATGTCATAGACCAGCAAGTCAATCGTCTTCAGCCAGTCCGGATTTGGCTTTTTGGTTTCACCATACAGCGAATACACCGGCGCGCCCGTCGCCGCATCGATGCTGTGGTCGATCGCCTGGGCGTCCTGGACATCGCCACGCACACCGTGCTCCGGTCCGAAGAGCGCTGTGATGGTAACCCCAGGCACGCCGGCGAGCGTGTCGACCGTGCTTTGGATCGCGTCGCCGGTGAAGCCAGTCTGGTTGGTGACGATGCCGATGCGGCGGCCCTTGAGTCGGGCAGGGTCAGCCAGAAGTGTATCGATGCCTGTGCGGGTGCTCATGTTTCGCATTAGACACCCGGCAGCCGATAGAATAGAGAGGTGACTAGGATTCGCTGGCCCTACCTGGGCGCTGCCGCGATGGTTCTGCTCGGTTGCGCCTTCGCGCTGCTCAGTTTGCCAAGACTGGGCGTGACCGAGGTTGCCTCAGCGGCAGCCACAGCCCGACCCAGCCCGACCCAGCCGCCTATCGTCGCCGTGCCGGCCACCGCAAGCGCCACGCTCCCGCCCATTTTGGCGCCATCCCCCACGCCTGTCGCTACCCTCACGCCCCGTCCAGCACCCCAGGCAAGTTACGTTGTTCAACCCGGCGATACACTGCTGGGCATCGCCATCCGCCACGATGTCGCCATGGCCCGGATTCAGATCGAAAACGACTTTCGCGAAAGCCTGACCGTGCGCGGCGGCCAGATTTTGGTCATTCCGGCCAAAGCGCAGCCAGACGAACGGCCGTTCTGGCGCGCCAGAGAGGTCAAGTCCGGCGACACGCTCTCCTCGATCGCCGACGAGGCCGGCGTAAGCGTCGCGGATGTGGTCCGGGTGAACGGTTTGGGCGGCAGCACCGTCATTCGCGTCGGGGCGATGTTGATTCTGCCGACCTCCGCGGTGGCTGCGCTTCCGGCGGCTGCGCCAACCGCCACGGTGTTGGTCGCGCCGACGACGGCTCCAATCCCAACTCAGACCCGCACCCCGAGTCCGACCGCCTCAGTTGCTCTCCGGTCATTGGCTATTTCGGCGACTGTGGCGGCGACCCCGAGCGGCGACGCGGAACAGCAAATGCTCGCGTACTACAACGGAGCGCGGGCTGCAGCCGGCATTGCGCCGCTCCGGATCAGCCCGGCGCTTGTCGCCGCTGCCCGGGCGCACGCCCAGGATTGCGCGACGCGTGGCTATGGCAGTCACGTTGGTTCAGACGGCGCTGACACGTTGACTCGGGTGTTGCGGGCAGGTTATGCAAGCCCGCGCGCCTGGGGTGAAAACTGGGCTTGGGCGCGCAGCGCCGCGCAAGCCTGGGACATGTGGTTCACCCAGGAATATCCGAAAGGACCGCATCGCGACAATATTCTGTCCGTGCGATACACCGAGGTCGGGTTTGGCATCATCGCCGTAAACGGCGGCTTCTACTACATCGCCGATTTTGGCAGTCGGTAAGGTTGATAACGTGGATAACGTGGATAACGTTGATAACGTGGATAACGTTGATAACGTTGATAACGTTGATAACCTTACTAACCTTACCAACCTGATCGACGCGTTCAACGAAACATGACGCCCGACTAATTCCTCGTAGCCTATCCGCCCGATTCAGTCAGCCTGGGCTTCACCTACGGCGTCCTGCTCGGCGATCCGGATCGGGTGCTGCTCGGGGCGGAGGAGCGCCTCAAGTGAGTCAGGTATGTGTCGTTGCGGTCTGTCGCTGATCTGGATCTCGACCTGCATGGACGCTTCGCCTGCCAGGCGGGCGATTGCGCGTTGATGCCTCAGCAAATGGCTCGACGCAGTGCCGTATAATCGCGCAACTATGATTCTGAACGTCTTCCTGGCCATTGCCCAAATTGTGCTGGCCATCGCGTTGATCGGAGCGGTGCTATTGCAGAGCAAGGGCGAGGAGCTCGGGGGTGTGTTTGGCGGCGCGCAGAGCGTCTACCAGACCCGCCGCGGGATTGATCGGTTGCTCTTCACCGTCACTGTGTTCATGGCGATTGCGTTCTTTGCGCTGTGCATTGCCAACGTAATTCTGTCGACGCCGCCCGCCGCCTGATCAAGGCCGGGCTCCCCGGCGCCTTCGGTGTCTGGTCGGGCCCGATTTCTAAACAGTGCGTTCTTTTAGATTGCCGCTTCTGCTCCTGATTGTGGGCATTGTGGCAATCGCGCTGGTCGTCGCCCAGCTCGTCGCGCCTCGCGTAAACGACACGCGTGATGTGGGTCGTTCGTATGTCGAGGGCGTCGGCGGCGCCCCCCAGGCGATTAATCCGCTTCTGTGCCAGCTCAACGAAGCCGACCGCGATTTGTGCGGGCTCGTCTTCAGCGGTCTGGCCCGCCTGAACGAGTCGGGCGAAGCCGTTCCCGATCTCGCCTCGACCTGGGCGATATCCGAGGATGGGATCACCTATACCTTTAAGCTGCGCCCAGATGCGCGCTGGCATGATGACAAGCCAGTCACCGCCGATGATGTCTTGTTCACCGCATCACTGCTTCAATCGCCCGAGTTCCCCGGGCGGTCCGATATCGGCGCGGCCTGGCAGAGCCTGTCCCTCGCCAAGTTGGACGACATCACCGTGCGATTCGTGTTGCGCGAACCCTTTGCCGGCTTTCTGGACTATGTAACGGTCGGGCTGCTTCCGCGGCATGTGCTGAGCGGGACCGAGGCCCGCACCCTGGCCCAGGCGCAGTTCAACCTGCGGCCGGTTGGTAGTGGTCCCTGGCGTGTGGTCGATGTGTCGGCGGCCGGCAGCCGTGTCTCGGCGGTCGCGCTCGAGCCCTTTGCCGGATATTACGGGCCTAAACCTGCGCTCGCCCGCCTGACCTTTCGCTACTACGCCAACACCTCTGCCACGCTCGATGCCTTTCATGCCGGCGAGGTCGACGGCGTCGCGCGCGTCGCGGTCGTGGATCAAGCCCGGGCTGCGGCGGAGCCGGGTCTCACCCTATATACCGCAAAACTGGCTCGTTACAGCGCCCTGTTCCTCAATACGCGCAAGGACAGCGGGACCGTGGCCCTGGCCGAGAAACAGGTCCGCAAGGCGCTGATCTATGCGCTTGATCGCGAGAAGATCGTGCGGGATGCGCTTGCCGGGCAGGGTGTCGTCGCGGATACACCGTTCATTCCAGACACCTGGGCATACTCGGATGCGACCCGCAAGTACAGCTTCGATCCCGAACGGGCCCGGCAGCTGTTACGCAGCGCGGGCTACGAACTCGCCACAGATCCGCGATCCAATCAACCTTTTTGGTTGAAGGACGGCGAAGCGATCGCCCTCACCTTGTTGCATGCCGACGATCCCACTCGAAAAGCCGTGGCTGAAGCGGTCGTCGGGCAATGGCGCGGCCTGGGCATCCAGGTCGTCGCCCAGGCGGTCGGACGCAACCTTGAACGCGACTATCTTGCGTCGCGGCAGTTCCAGGTGGCTTTAGTGGAGATCCCCCTGGATGGTGACCCCGATCAGTACACCTTCTGGCATCACAGCCAGGCAGTGCGGGGTCAGAACTACACCGGCTACGACAGCAATGAAGCCGGTGGCTTCCTCGAGGCGGCTCGTCAGACGACGGACAAGGGCCGCCGGGCCGAGCTATACCGCCGTTTCCAGGAGCTCTTCACGGAGGATCTCCCGGCCTTGCCGCTGTATTACCCGACCTACACGTTTGGGGTGACAAGCCGGATTAAAGGCGCCCAGGTCGGACCGTTGAACAACGGCAGTGACCGACTGCGCAACGTCGGTGATTGGGTGGTCGCGCCAGCCGTGCCAGTGGCCACTCCGGCTCGCTAAGTATGGCCGGCTGGGTGGCCAACTGGCGGTAGACAGGACGGCCGGGATGCCGTCACAATGGTTGGTTGACCAGCGCCGCTGTGGCGCGCGCCACGCTGCGCGCGCCGTTGTGGTTGCGCGTCTTCGCGCGGGCGCGTCTTCGCACAGGCGCACCGCTAGAATACCGGGGTATCTCGGAAACATGTACAGGAGCGATTGACAAAATCATGGCAGTGAAAACAGCAAAAAAGACGGCCGCACGCAAGGCCGCGCCCGCCAGCAAGGTAAAGACAGCCGCGCGACAGTGGGTGTTTCTATTCACCGACGAGAAGGGCATTGCAAAAGTGGCCCCAACCAACGACGACGTGCGCAACCTGCTTGGCGGCAAGGGCCGAGGCTTGTTCGATATGACCCGGGCTGGACTGCCCGTGCCGTCCGGCTTCACTCTTTCGACCGAGGTGTGCAAGGAGTTCGTCAAAGCTGGGAACAAGATCCCGAAGGCGGCCTGGGACCAGGCTTTGGTCGCGATGAAGACCGTTGAGAAGCAGACGGGCAAGACGTTCGGCGGCAAGAAGAATCCGCTGCTGATCAGCGTGCGCTCTGGCGCGCGCGAATCCATGCCCGGCATGATGGAGACCGTCCTCAACGTCGGCATCAACGACGAGACCCTGCCGGTTCTCGTGTCCGAATCGGGCAACGAGCGCTTCGTCATGGATTCGTATCGCCGTTTGCTCATGATGTACGGCGCGACCGTGCTCGACATAAACGACGAGAAGTTCGATGAGCCGATGGATGAGATCAAGGCCCATCGCAGGGTCAAGGCCGACCTCGACTTGAATGTGGACGATCTCAAGGAACTCGTGGTGATCTTCAAGAAGGTCATCCACGACGCGACCGGCAAGCCCTTCCCACAAAACGTCTACGACCAGCTCCGCGGCTGCGCCGAGGCGGTCTTCCGCAGCGCAACGGGGCACAAGGCACGCGAGTACAGTAAGGCGATGGGTTGGAAGGAAACGCTTCCGACCGCCGTCAACGTCATGCAGATGATCTTCGGGAACATGGGCGATGACTGCGCGACAGGCGTGGCCTTCACCCGCAACCCGTCGACGGGCGAGAAGATGATGCTTGGCGAGTACCTCATCAACGCCCAGGGCGAGGACGTGGTCGCCGGTATCCGCACGCCCAAGCCAATCGTCGAACTGGGGAAGGAAATCCCGAAGGCCTACAAGCAGTTCATGGCGATTTCGGACAAGCTCGAGAAATATTACAAGAACATGCAGGACGTGGAGTTCACCATCGAACATGGCAAGCTCTACATGCTGCAGACTCGAAACGGCAAGCGCACCGCCAAGGCGGCGATCAAGATCGCCATCGATCAGGCCAACGAAAAGTTGATCAGCCGTGAAGAGGCCATCAAGCGCATCACGCCGGGCGACGTCGACACACTGCTGCATCCGCAATTTATCGAAGCGGCGATCAAGGAAGCCAAAAAGAGCGGCCGGCTCGTCGCGACGGGCGTGAATGCGTCGCCGGGCGCCGCCGTCGGAGTGCTGGCCTTTGACGCGGACCTGGCCGAGAAGTGGGGCAAGGAAGGCAAGGCCGTCATCATGATTCGGCCGGAGACCAAGCCCGATGACGTGCATGGCATGTTCGCCTCCAAGGGCATTCTGACCGCCCGCGGCGGCGCGACATCGCATGCGGCCGTGGTCGCCCGCCAGTTCGGCATCCCGTGCGTATGTGGTGCCGAGGCGCTCCAGATCGACATGACAGCCCGAACGGTCACCGCCCATGGGGTGACCCTCAAGGAAGGCGATTTCGCCTCGCTTGATGGCGCAAAGGGCGAAGTCTATGCCGGCCAGATCGGCGTGGAAGTGCCCAAGTTTGAGGACCAGGGCGACCTTGTCACGCTTCTGAAGTGGGCCGACGAGATCTCCGCCCGCAAGACGCGCGTCGATGCCGCGGGCAAGCCGTGGCGCGGCTTGCAGGTGTGGGCCAACGCCGACTACCCCGTGGACGCCCAGCGCGCGCGCAGCTTCGGCGCCCAGGGTATCGGCCTGTGTCGGACCGAGCACATGTTCTTCCAGGAAGAGCGCCTGCCTATCGTCCAGCGCATGATCCTGAGCAGCGATGACGCCGAGCGCAACCAGGCGTTGTCCGAGTTGCTTCCGTACCAGCGCGCCGACTTCGCCGGCCTTTTCAAGGCGATGGACAAGTTGCCGGTCATCATCCGCTTGATCGACCCGCCGTTGCATGAGTTTCTGCCCTCGCAGGAGGACCTGATCCGCGAGACGACTGAATTGCGGGTCAAGAAGGAACTTGGGGTTGTCATCAATCACGAGGAGCAGATCCGCAAGGAAGAGCTGCTGCGCAAGGTGAGCGAGATGCACGAGCAGAACCCGATGATGGGGTTGCGCGGCATCCGCCTCGGCATCATGCTCCCCGGGCTGATCGGGATGCAGGTCCGCGCGATCTTCGAAGCGGCCTGCGATGTCAAAAAGGAGGGCTTCGAGCCCAAGCCCGAGGTCATGATCCCGCTGACTGGCCACGTCAACGAGCTCAAGCACGTTCAACCCGAACTTGAGGAAGTCGCCCGGCAGGTCATGAAAGAGAAGGGTGTCAGCGTTGAGTACAAGTTCGGCACCATGATCGAGATTCCGCGCGCGGCCCTGACCTCGCGCGAGATCGCGGGCATGGCTGAGTTCTTCTCGTTTGGCACAAACGACCTGACCCAGATGACCTATGGCTACTCGCGCGACGACGCCGAGCGCGGCTTCCTGCTGAACTACGTCGAGCACGGCATCCTGCCGCAGAATCCGTTTCAGCAGCTTGACCGGGATGGCGTCGGCCGGCTGGTCAAGATGGCCGTCAACGAGGGGCGGGCGGCTCGCCCGAACCTCGAGGTCGGCATCTGCGGCGAGCACGGCGGCGACCCGTCGTCGGTGATCTTCTGTTACGGCGCCGGCTTGAACTACGTGAGCTGCTCGCCGTTCCGCGTGCCGATCGCCCGGCTCTCGGCCGCCCACGCGGCCATGGGCGCGAAGTAGCGGCAATACATCCGCCCCTAAATCAAAGCCCCGGCGAACGCGACTAAAAGTGCTTCGCCGGGGTCCTTTGTTTTCCGGAATTGGCTAGCCCCGGCGAAGCCGGGGCTTGCCAATTCCGCGTCTCCCTCATCCTCTATAATTTGTTGTCCCGCTGGGACGCACGATGACAGAAGTCCCTAAGTCCGCCTCCCTTGATGGTCTGAGCGAGTCCGAAGTCCGTGATCGGATGACTCGCGGTCAACGCAACGTCTTCGAGCACAAAAGTGCGCGCTCGACCTGGGACATTCTGCGCGAAAACGTCTTTACCGTTTTCAACGTCGTGCTCTTTTTCACCCTGGCGTTGTTGTACGCCATCAGCCTGAGCGCGCCCGAAGGCGTGCGTCGGGCGGTGCTGGGCGACGGGCTGTTTTCCGGCGGGACCGTTCTGATCAACATCATCGTGGGCGTGTTTCAGGAAATTCGCGCCAAGCGCGCGCTTGATCGGCTCGCTGCGCTATCAGTGCGTGAGGCGAGGGTCCGGCGCGCCGGCAAGGACGTCGACATCCCGGTCAACGACATTGTGCTCGGTGACGTGGTTGTGATCCGACCGGGCGACCGGGTGCCGGTGGACGGGCCGCTGCTAAGTGTGGCCGCGCTCGAACTCGATGAAAGCCTGCTCACGGGCGAGACGGACACCGTGCCCAAGATTGCCGGTGATCTGTTGCGGAGCGGATCCTTCTGCGTGGCCGGCGGCGGTTTCATGCGGGCAGACGGCATTGGCGCGGAGAGCTATGCGAATCAACTGACCGCGACCGCACGCGGCGTGCGCGAGCCTCGCACGCCATTGCAGCGCAGGGTGAATGCCATCATCGAAGTGCTGGTCTTCGTCATGGCGATCGTCGCGGCGTTGCAGCTCGTGGCTGGCCAGAACCGCCAGGAAGACTTCATCGACAATTTGCGGCATGTCACGGTGATCATTACGAGCTTCGTGCCGGCCGGGCTTGTTCTGGCCATCACCGTGTCCCTCAGCGTCGGCGCGGTCAGAATCAGCCGCTATGACACGCTCGTCCAGCGTATCAACGCCGTTGAAAGCATGGGCAACGTCACAGTGTTGTGTGTGGACAAGACGGGCACGCTGACCCAGAACAAGCTCACCCTGGTCGAGGTTGTGCCATTGCGCGGCCTGACCGAGGCCGAGGCGCGCATCTGCCTCGCGCTCTACACTGGCAGTGTTTCGGCCCGGAACAATACGGCGGGCGCGATTGCGGACGGGGTCGGCGAGCCCCAGCCGCCGCCCAAGGTCCTGGGCGAGATCGCCTTCAGCTCTGCTCGAAAGTGGGGCGGGGTCGCCCTGGCCGATTCGGGCAGCGGCGCGCCGGGGCTTGGATTGGCGCCGGGCGAACCTGTCGTTGTCGGTCTGGGCGCGCCTGACCTGCTCCTAAGCGCCAATGACGAGCGAAACCAGGCCATCCTCGACCGCATACGTGAGGCGACCGGTCAGGGCCTGCGGGTCGTTGTTGCCGTTGTCGCGCAGGGAACCGACATCGAATCCGCGATGACCCAACCGGGCCAAACTCAGCCTGTAGCGCTGGCCATCATCCGCGACGAGATTCGGCCCGACATCATTGAGACGATGACGGCGTTCGCCAGTGCCGGAGTCCGGGTAAAAGTGATTTCCGGCGACAGCCCGGACACGGTCCAGTCGATCGCGGGCAGAGCGGGTCTGAAAAACGATACCGTGGTCACCGAGCGCGAGCTGGGGGACATGACCTCGACTCAATTCGATGCCTCTGTTGGAGATGCGTCACTATTTGCCCGGATAACTCCCGACACAAAACGCCGCATCATCGGAAGCCTGAACCGGCACGGCGAATATGTGGCGATGGTGGGTGACGGCGTGAACGATGTTCCCGCGCTCAAGGAATCCCGGCTTGCGATTGCGATGAACGATGGCGCGCAGATCGCCCGGGACGTGAGTGAGCTTGTCCTGCTCAAAAACAACATGAGCGCCCTGCCGCGCGCGTTTGCGGAAGGGCAGGACATCACTCAGAAGATCCTGGCCTCGGCCAAACTGTATCTGGCCAAGAACGTGCTCACCATCGTTGCGATTCTGTTTGCGGGGTTTGTGAGTCTGCCGTTTCCGGCCGACCCGCGGCAGATAAGTTGGATCACATCGGTGACGGTTGGTTTTCCGTGCCTGGCGCTGGCCTTCGGCTGGATCCGGCCGAACTACACCCGTGGATTCTCGCGCGGTGTGCTGGGCTACAGCGCCGGTGTTGGCCTGATTGGCGCGGTCGTATGCGCTGCCGCCTTCATCCTGAGCGCCCAGTTGGGCGATCACATCCGGGTTTCCCGCACAATTTTCGCATTGACGAATCTCCACTATGCCGTGCACGTGATGTGGGATACCCTTGGCGTCAACGTTTTTGCCCCCGCGTCTTTGGGTCGTCGCAAGCGTGAGTTTGTGGTCGGTTTAGCGATGCTCATGGTCGGGTTCGGCCTGCCGTTCGCGCTGCTCGTGCCGGGAAGCGGCCAGCCGGGGCCTGATGCGACTGCCTTCCTTAACATCTTCAATGTTGCCCTGCTCACGCCCGCGCAATGGGCGTTGATCGTGGCGTTGCCGTTGGCGGGCGCGGTTGCGATGCGCCAGCTCCTGTACGGCTCTTACGCTAGGCGGGTCTTCCGGACCTTGCAACACGATTAATCTATACACAAGGACCATGACCAAATACATTTTTTGCACAGGCGGCGTTGTCAGTTCAGTGGGGAAGGGCGTCACGGCCGCCGCCCTCGGGCGGGTGCTCAAGGCGCGCGGGCTGCGCGTATCGATCCAGAAACTTGATCCGTATTTGAATGTGGATCCCGGCACCATGTCGCCCTACGAGCACGGCGAGGTGTTTGTCACGGAGGATGGGGCCGAGACTGACCTCGATTTGGGCCACTACGAGCGCTTCATCGACGAGAACCTCGTCCGGGCCTGCAATGTCACAACCGGGCAGGTCTACAACGAAATCTTGATGCGCGAGCGGCGCGGTGACTTCCTGGGCAAGACCATCCAGGTCGTCCCGCATGTCACCAACGAGATCAAGCGCCGGATTGGGCTGGTGGCCAAGATGAGCGGCGCCGACGTGGTCATTGTCGAGGTCGGCGGCACGGTGGGCGATATCGAGGCGATGCCTCATCTCGAGGCCATTCGCCAGATGCGCAAGGACGTCGGCCGCGAGAATGCCTTCTTCATCCATGTCACGTTTCTGCCCCATATCGGCGCAACGGGTGAACTCAAGACAAAGCCCACTCAGCACAGCGTGCGCGACCTGCGCGGCGTCGGGATTCGGCCCGACGCCGTCATCTTGCGCAGCGATCTGCCCATCGAGCCGGAAGTGCGCGAAAAGGTGGCGATGTTCTGTGACGTTGACGAGGAGGCGGTGCTGCCCATGCCGACAGTCGACAACCTGTATGTGGTTCCGCTGGTTCTGGAGGATCTTGGGTTTGGAGATCTGATCTGCCAGCGCCTGGGGCTGACCTGCCCGCAGAAGCCGGACCTGGCGGACTGGCGCAAAATGATTGATGAAATCCGACGCCCGAAGCCCGAGCTGGAGGTCGCGATCGTCGGCAAGTATGTCGAACTGCATGACGCCTACATCAGCGTGCGCGAGTCGCTCTTTCATGCCAGCGTTGCGAATGGACGGGACGTAAAGATCCGCTGGGTCAATAGCGAGGAGCTTGAGCGGGGCGACAGCGCTGAGATGCTGGCCGGTGTGTCGGGAATCGTGGTGCCGGGCGGTTTTGGCTATCGCGGTATTGAGGGCAAGATCCGGGCCGCCCAATATGCTCGCGAGCGCAATGTGCCCTACCTGGGGCTATGCCTGGGCATGCAGGTGATGAGCATCGAGTTCGCCCGAAATGTGCTCAAGTTGCAGGGTGCCAACAGCACCGAGTTCAACCACACCACTCCCCATCCGGTTATCGATCTGATGTCCACCCAGCGCGACATCAGCGACATGGGCGGGACCATGCGCCTGGGCGTGTATCCGTGCGATCTACTAGAGGGCAGCAAGGCCCGGGCCAGTTATGCCAAGGCGGCGGTTAATGAGCGCCACCGCCACCGCTGGGAGTTCAATAACGCTTATCGCAAGCCCTTTGTGGACGCGGGGATGATCTTCAGCGGCATGTCGCCCGACGACAAGCTCGTTGAGATCAGTGAGTTGCGCGACCACATCTTTATGCTCGGCAGCCAGTTCCATCCCGAATTCAAGAGCCGGCCCAACCGACCGCACCCGCTCTTCAACGGCTTTGTCGAGGCGTGCATCGAGAAGGCCACGGTCGCGACGCCAGCACAATGAGGCACATTCCAGTTCGGATAGGGCATGCCCTATCCGGTAATCAGTTCTAGAACCCCTCGAGTCGCGAGAAATCCATCAGGCCCCTGGCCAGCCCCGCTACTCGACCCACCAGCGCCAGGCGCGCGGCGCGCAGTACTGGATCCTCCGCCATCACCATCACGTTCTCAAAGAACGTGTTGATCGCGGGCACGAGCGCGCGCAGGCTTGCCACAAGTGTCGGGATGTCGGAGGGTTGCGGCGCTGAAATCAACGCGTGCGCCATGGCCATGGACGCCGGATCATCGTCCTTGCCAACGGCGGCTGACAAGGCGGGGGCGCTCCTGACAATGCGCGCGCAGCGCGAGGTGGCAGCAAGAATGGTTGCCCAATCCTCCCCGCCGACGAGTGCGTTGAGCTGCTGGATGGCCTGGCGCGCCTTCCACGGGTCGTCACCTTGCTCGGCCAGGACCGCGTCGATGACATCGAAGCGGAACCCGGCATCGAGCAAGTTGGCTCGTTGGCGTTCGACCACAAAGGCGTGGGCGGCGGCCAGCGCTTCTGGCGTCGCCTTGACGGGCAGCAGCGCGGCCGCGGCCGCCAAACCTGCGCGCAGGCTGAAGCTGCGCCGGGTGGCCACCAGATTCTGGGCAACTCCGATCGCCGCGCGCCGGAGAGCAAACGGATCAGACGAGCCCTTGGGCGCCAGGCCGACCGCGAACAACCCGGCCAGACTGTCGAGTTTGTCGGCCAGGCCGACGATCAAACCCGACACACTCGCCGGGGCGGGGTCGCCTGCGCCCTGGGGCAGATAGTGCTCATAGATTGCCTGGGCGACAGCCGGATCGCCCCCTTCGCGGAGCAGATATTCGCGGCCCATCACGCCCTGCAGCGAGGTGAAGTCGATGACCATGCTGGTCGCCAGGTCGGCCTTGCACAGCCCTGCGGCGCTTCGGGCGATCGCCGCGTCCGCGTCGCTGGCGCCGAGTTGTTCGGCCAGCTTCAGAGACAGCGCTTCGAGGCGCCCGGTCTTGTCCAACATCGAGCCGAGTTTGGCTTGAAAGGTGAGTGTGCCCAGGCGAGGCAGATATTCGGCCAGCGTCTTGCGTGTGTCGGCCTTAAAGAAGTAACCGGCGTCGGCAAATCGCGCGCGCAGCACCGCCTCGTTTCCAGCCCGGACTTCGTCGATGAAGTCCTCGCCGCCATTTCGGACAGCGATGAAGCGGGGCAGAAGCGCGCCGGTTACCGCGTCCAGAATTGAGAAGTAGCGCTGGTGCTTGCGCATGACCGTTGTTAGAACCGGGGCGGGGATGCTCAGCGATTCCGGGTCGAAATGCCCGAGCACAGCGGTGGGCTGCTCGACCAGGTTGGCGACTTCGTCCATCAGCCCGGCATCGGCCTTGATTTGCCCGCCGACCGTCGCCGCGACCTGATCAATCTGGCGCTGGATCTCGGTTTTGCGCGCCTCGATATTGCCCAGGATGCCTTGCTCGCGCAAGCGCTCGGGGTAATCCGATGCCTTCGCGATGTCGAAGGCCGGACTGCCCACGCTGCGCGGGCCAAGGCTGGTCCGCCCGCTTGTCACGCCGGCATACTCGAAGCCGATGACCTGATCATCCAGCAAGGCGGTGAACCAGCTGATCGGCCGGCTGAATGCGACGTTGCTGGCGTTCCAGCGCATTGAGTTCTCGAATGAGATTCCGGCCACAACCTTTGGGAGCGTGTCGCACAGCACGAACACGGCCGGGCGCCCATCCTCATGCCGCGGGGCATACACATAGCTGCCGCCTTTGTCGTCGGCCTTCACCACGAGCGCAGAGGGCTCGAGGCCAAACCGCTTCGCAAACCCAATCGCGGCCGGGGTGGGTTTGCCAGCGGCGTCAAGGGCGCCTTTTGCGCCCGGACCCTTCACCCACTCGTCAAGCGAACGCTGGCGCGGCGCCACATCGGCGACGAGCGCCGCAAGCCGGCGCGGTGTCGCAAACAGCTCGACTGCCCCGTGGTCGATTCGGGCATCATCGAGAGCGGCGGTCAATAATTTCCCTAGCTGGGCCAGGGCGACCGGCACGTCTCGGGCCGGGAGTTCCTCGATCCCAATCTCGAAAAGAAGCGGGACCGGCGAATCGATGGCTCGGAGCGGCACATTGAGCGTCTGGTGGGCGGGTCTGGGCGGGGCCACAACCATCGGTTGGGGCTTGAGCAGCCATGGGTGGCCGCGTTCCTCGCGCTGCTCAACATACTTGACCGCGACCTGGCGGGCAAGGTCGCGCATGCGCCCAAAAAAACGGGCCCGTTCAGTCACGCCAACCGCGCCCCGCGTGTCGAGCAGGTTGAAGGTGTTGGACATGTTGAGGACGTAATCGTGGGCGGGCGCGACCAGGCCCTTGTCCAACGCGCGTTTGCATTCCAACTCGGCATTGGCGAAAGTCTCGTTCAGCACCTCCACGTCCGCGTCGTGGAAAGCGTATTCGCAGCGTTCGACCTCGGTGTCCTTCATGACGTCGCCATAGGTGCGATACGCGTCGTATTGCAGGTCCCACACCGAGCGCACGTTCTGCAGGTACATCGCGATCCGCTCCAGGCCGTAGGTCAACTCGAGCGAGACGGGCTTGAGATCAAATCCGCCGGCCTGCTGGAAATAGGTGTACTGAGTGATCTCGAGTCCATCCAGCCAAACCTCCCAGCCCAGTCCCCACGCCCCGAGGGCCGGCGACTCCCAGTTGTCCTCAACAAACCGAATGTCGTGGTGGGCGCGGTCGATGCCGATCGCGCTCAGGCTCTCGAGATAGATCTCCTGCGAGTTCTCAGGCGCCGGCTTGAGGATGACCTGGTACTGGGTGTGGGTGTACATCCGGTTCGGGTTCTCGCCAAACCGCCCGTCATCCGGCCGCACCGAGGGCTCTGCGTAGGCAACGTTCCACGGCTCGGGACCGAGCACGCGCAGGAATGTGGCGGGGTTGAGCGTACCTGCGCCCACGACTTGATTGTGCGGCTGCCAGATCAGGCAGCCCTTTTTGGACCAGAACGCGTGCAGGGTGAGGATTAGATCTTGAAAGGTCAGCATAATTGGGCCGCCCATTTTAGATCACGGAGAATTC
>JBDSIP010000586.1:0-6940 GCA_039917915.1 Thermoflexales bacterium | reverse complement strand
ATCACCTCGACGATATCGACCCGGCGCTTGATCTCATCGACCGGTGTCATACGGCGAGCGAATCCTTTGAAGCTATCGCAAAGAAACCTTCGGCGAGATCAGCATCCCCGCGCGAAACGCGGGGATGCTGATCTCGCCAGTTGTTTTTGGGACAACTTCTAGACATTGAACAAGAAGTGCAGGATGTCGCCGTCCTGGACCACATAATCCTTCCCTTCACTGCGGAGCTTGCCCGCCTGGCGGATGGCAGCTTCGGTCTTGTACTGGCGCAGGTCGGGGATGGTGTAGACCTCGGCCCGGATGAAGCCGCGCTCGAAGTCGCTGTGGATAACACCGGCGGCCTGCGGCGCGCGGTCGCCGACATGGATCGTCCAGGCCCGGATTTCCTTGGGCCCGGCCGTGAAGTACGACTGCAGGCCGAGCAGGTGATAGGCGGCCCGCCCGAGCCGGGCGAGCCCGGACTCGGTCAGCCCAACGCTCTCGAGAAACTCGCGTTTCTCGGCCGGGTCGCTCAAGGCCGCAATGTCGGCCTCGATCGCGCCCGAGATGGCGATGATCTCGGCCCCATCGGCCTCGGCCCGGGCTTTGAGCCGGGCGTAGTGCGGATTGTGCTCGCCGAGCGGATCGCTCTCGTCGACATTGCCGACGATCATCTGGGGCTTGGTGGTGATCAGCCCGAAACTCGCGGCCATGCGCTTCTCCGCGGCATCCCACGTCGTCATAACGGCCCGGGCGGGTTTGCCCTCTTTCAGGGCGGCCACGATGGGCTCGAGCAGCTTCGCCCGCAGCGCGGCGTCGACATCGCGCTGGGCGGCCGCGCGGGCGTTCTTCTGGAGCTGGCGCTCGGCGCTGTCGAGGTCGGCCAGCACCAGTTCGAGATCGATGATCTCGAGGTCGGCGATCGGATCGACCGCGCCGCTGACGTGAACAACATCGCCATTTTCGAAACAGCGCACGACATGCAGAATGGCGTCGACGCTGCGGATATGACCGAGGAACTGGTTGCCCAGGCCCTCACCCTGTGAAGCGCCCTTGACCAGGCCGGCGATGTCGACGACCTCGAGCGCGGCTGGGATGATCTTGTCGGTCTTGATGAACAGATTGATCTCGGCCAGCCGGGGGTCCGGCACGGCGACGATGCCGTTGTTAGGCTCGATGGTGGCGAACGGATAGTTGGCGGCGACCGCGCCGGCGGCGGTCAGGGCGTTGAAGATGGTGGATTTGCCGACATTGGGCAAGCCGACGATACCTGTGGACAGACTCATGGATAGGGCTACTTTAACGCATTGGGGGGACGGCGGACCGCGGACGGCGGACCGCAGACGGCGGACGGCGGTCGGCGGTCAGCCGTCAGCCATCAGCCCGGCGCAATCAGCTTGATCCCGGGAAAGTAGGCCATGTATCGCCCGACGTCGCGGGTGAGCAAGCGCAGGCCCTCGACCCGGGCATGGGCGCCAATGTAGAAGTCCGGCCGCGGGGAACGCTTCGCGCCGTGACCGTGGCGGTAGCGCAGAAAGGCCTGCCCGGCGAGAAATGCCGCCGCATAGGGCAAATCGAGCTTGATGAAGCCCCAGTTGTTCAGATCGTCGTCGAGGTCGGCCGAGGACGCGTAGTCAATGCTGAGCTCGGCGTAGATCAGTGGGTTGATGGCCAGCGGCCCGCGCGTCCCCCAGTGTTCGATCTGGCGGGCCGACCACTCGCCCCAAACAGGATCGTTCCCCGAGACGTCCAGAATGACGTTGGTGTCGACCAGAACCATCAGTCCTCGCCTCGGGTAAGGGTCATGATTTCATCGGTTCGCTGAGTGAGCTTACGCTTGCTCACGCGCATGCGGTCGACGATCTTTGCGCCGCGGGACACGGCACCCTGAGCACGCCGCAACCGAGGCCCCTGCGGGGTATCGACAAACTCGACGGTCGTTTCGGGGAGCAGTCCGAACTTCTCCCGCATCGCGAGCGGAATCGTGATCTGACCCTTGCTGGTGACTTTGCTGGTCATCTTCATGGTGAGAATCTTACCACCCGTGGTATTACTGGGTAAGGTATTACTGGATGCTGGCGGACCGCGGACGGCCGATGGCAGACCGCCGATCGAATTCGGCTCGGGCCTGCTTCGGTCCGCGGTCCGCCGTCATCCCCCGCACTCTTTCAGCGCGGCCTGCGTCGTCGCCAGATCGTCCGGTATGAGCAAAAGGGTGTAGATCTCCACTGCGCGTTGGGCACAGGGCAGGCCCTCCTGCGGCCTGCCCTGGCGAGCCAGCGCCGCGGCAAGACGCTGACAATGCGCGCCAACCAATTGCTGCCGACCGAGCCCCTCTGCCAGTCCGAGCGCCTCGCGGGACAGGGCCTCGGCGGCCGCCCATTCCTCGCGGTCGAGGGCGAGCTCGGCCAGACTGCCCGTGAGGCCTGCCACAAGCTCCCGACTGCCGGCCTTCTTTGACATCCGGAGCGCCTCGCGATAGTCGCGCTCGGCGGCCGACAAGTCACGCTGAAGGCGCTCCACGTCGGTCAAATCATTGAGGGCGATGGCAACGTCTTCACTCTCGGGATCTCGGGCGCGCCGCTGCGCAAGGTATTCCTGGTGGATGGCGATCGCTGCCGGGTAATCCTTCTCGGCCCGGTGACCCAATCCGCGAAGCTGGATGGCGATGGATTTCTCCCGGACCCCGGCGGTGGGCGCGTTCGCCCAGTGCGCGGCGGCGCGCGCCGCGCAGGTTAGGGTCGCGGCCGGCGACGAAGCCGGGGTGCGATCCGGCCTGGCGCTGGCGGGAAAAGTATTCTCGTACTCAGCCGGCCAGCCTCCGGTGATGGACGATGAACGGATTCTGGCGGAATGGGCGCTGCTGCGTTTCGCCCAGTGGGAGATGGCCCATCGCGGGGGCGATCCGGCCCGGGTGCGAAACGACCTCGCCACGCTTGAACTCCTTCGCCTTGGGGCGCGCGCCCAAGCAGACACACCTGGGCGGGGGAAGGTGTTGGACACCTTTGTCAATGCGACGCTCCCGTTTTCGGACCCCGCCGCCGCCGGGCGGGCCGGCTGCGCGACAATCGCGCAATGGCTGCTCCGTGAGCCCGAGACACTCGCGGCCCTGTCCGACGCTTCGCGCGGAGCGCTGACCTGCACTCCCGCGAAAGCGTGCATCCCTTCGTGAACGCAGAATGGTGAATGCAGAATGCAGAATGTGAGCCTTCTGCATTCTGCATTCTGAATTCGTGAGAGTATGCTTGCCAGCCGGCTCTGCATGTCCACGACCGTCTCACTCCTCATCACCTATCTCAAGCCGCAACGCGGCAAGGCCGTTGTGTTGGCCGCGCTTGTGTTGACCGGGATCGGCCTGCAGTTGGGTGCGCCGCGCCTGATGCAGTCGCTGATTGACGCCTCACGGGCGGGCACGGAAGGCGAGGCGCTGACCGTGTTGGCCGCCGCTTTTCTGGCGGCCGTGCTGGCCAAACAGATCGTGACCCCGATCACGACCTGGATTAGCGACAACGTGGGCTGGTCGGCGATGAACGCCCTGCGGGCCGACCTGACCCTGCACCTGCTGCGGCTGGACCTCGGCTTCCACAACAGCAAGACCCCGGGCGAGCTGATCGAACGGACCGATGGCGACATCTCGACCATGGCCAACTTCTTCTCCCAGTTTGTGGTGCGGGTGGCGGGGAATGTGCTCTTGATGGCGGGCGCGCTGATCGTGCTGTGGTTGCAGGACGCGCGCCTGGGCGCTGCCCTCACCGGCTTCGCCGCGATCAGCCTGGTGGCGCTCGCCCGCCTGCATCGGGTCGGCGTGCCGTATTTCAAGGCCGGCCGGCGGGCGGTCGCCCAGACCATCGCCTTTATCGAGGAGCGCATCGCCGGGACCGAGGACCTGCGCGGCAACGGCGGTCTGCCCTTTACCCTGGGCCAGATGCGCACGCTCACCACCGCCGACGGCAACGCCCGCCGCAAAGCAAACACGATCGCCCGGGTGACCCAGGGCTCGTGGGAGTTGCTGCTGGCCGGCGGGCTCGCCCTCGCCTTCACCCTCGGGGCCCTCTTCATCACCGCCGGCACGATGACCCTCGGCGCGCTGTATCTGGTCTTCGCCTACACCAGTCTGATCTCGGCCAACCTCATGCAGATCACCGAGCAGTTGGACGACTTCCAGCGCGCGTCCGCCAACATTGAACGCACAGCGGAACTTCTCAACACCAAGAGCCGGATCGCCGACGGTCCGCGCGCGCTTCCCGCCGGCGCCCTGGCCGTCGGATTTGAGTCTGTCAGCTTCGAGTACGCCGGCGACACGCCCGTGCTGCGCGACGCGACCTTTAGGCTCGAAGCCGGGCGCAAGCTCGGCCTGCTCGGCCGGACCGGGAGCGGCAAGACCACCATCGCCCGGTTGTTGTCGCGCTTCTATGATCCCGTGGCCGGCCGGGTGACCCTGGGCGGGATGGACCTGCGCGAAGCCCGGGTGCCCAGCGTGCGGTCGCGGGTAAGCTTCGTCACCCAGGAAGTCCAGCTCTTCCATGGCACGGTCCGCGACAACCTGACCTTCTGGGACAACGCCGCCCAGGGCGGCCGCATCGGCGATGAGCAGATCCGCAACGCGCTGGCCAGCCTGGGGCTGGGCGCGTGGCTGCGGCGATTATCCAACGGACTGGACACCGCCATTGCCGGAGCAAGCAGCCTGTCGGCCGGCGAGGCCCAGCTCGTCGCGCTCGGGCGGGCCTTTCTGCAGAACCCGGGCCTCGTGATTCTGGACGAGGCCTCTGCCCGGCTCGACCCCACGACCGAGCGGCTGATCGAGGTCGCGATTGAACGCCTGCTGGCCGGGCGGACAGCCATCATCATCGCCCACCGCCTCTCGACCGCGATGAAGGCCGATGACATCCTCGTCCTCGAACGCGGGCGGGTGGTCGAGCACGGCCCGCGCCTGACCCTGCAGCACGATCCTGCTTCGCGTTTCACCGCCATGCTGCGGACCGGCCTGATCGAGGAGGACGAAGCATGACTCCCGCGCCGGCGCCGCGGATGCGCGACATCTTCCGCCTGTTGCTGAATCTGGTCCGTTATTCACCATGGCACTACGCCGCCACGCTGTTGCCCCAGGCGCTGCGGCTGACGCTCGTGCTGGCGCCGGGCCTGATCGCGCGGGCGGTCTTCGACTACCTCTCGGCTGGCCGGCCCCTCGGCCCGGATCTGTGGCTGCTGATCGGCTCGCTCGTTGCCGCCGCGCTTGGCCGGGTGGGCGCCTTGCTGGGCGCGATCTATCTGGAGAACACGGTTTTCTTCCGCAGCGCCAACGTCATCCGGATGAATCTGTTCGAGCGTTTCATGCGCCGACCGATGGCCCACTTGATGCCCTTTCCTCCGGGTGAAGTGGTGAGCCGGATGGGCCTCGACGGCGGCCGGCTGCCCAACTATCTGTCGCAAATCGAGAACGTTTTTGGCTCGGGCGTGGGCGCCGGCCTCGCCTTCGCCGCCATGGCCGCGATAAGCCTGCCCCTGGCCTCGGTGGCCCTGTTGCCGTTGCTGGTCAGCCCGATCGCGGTCGCGCTAATCAACCTGCGCCGCCTGCGGGTGTTGCGCAACCTGCGCAACATGGAGGGCCGGATCGGGGCGCTGCTGGGCGACGCGTTCGGCTCGGTGCAGGCGCTCCAGATCGCGGGGGCCGAGGCGCGGGCGGTTGAGCAGCTCGACCGGCTCAACGCGCAGCGCAAACGGTATGCCGTGCTCGACCAGTTCCTCAACAAGTTGGTGCTGGAGAGCTTCGTAACCGACCTGGCCCTGGTGACGACGGCGGCGATTCTGCTCCTGGCGGCCCAATCGCTGCGGGCGGGCACGTTTAGCGTGGGCGATTTTGTGCTGTTCTCCTACGCAGCAAATCGCGTAACGGACTTTGGCTTCTACCTCGGCAACTCGATGTCGCAGCTTCAAGAGTCGCGGGTGGCGGTCGAGCGCATGACGCCCTTGTTGAGCGGCGCGCCCGCCCACACCCTGGGCTGGCCGTCGCGCTGGCTGGCGGAGTTGCGCAAAGCGCCAGCGGGCACGTTTCGGGCGCTCGAGGTCGATACGCTCACCTTCACCCACGCCTCCAGCGGGCGCGGCATCCGCGGGGCGAGCTTCCGCATCCAGGCGGGGGACTTCGTGGTGGTCACGGGCCGGATCGGATCGGGCAAGACGACACTGCTGAGGACGCTCCTGGGACTGCTGCCCGCCCAATCAGGCGGCGCGCGTTGGAACAGCAAAACAATCAACGATCCGGCCGAGTTCTTCGTCCCGCCGCGGAGCGCCTACACACCTCAGGTGCCGCGGCTGTTCAGCGAGACCTTGAAAACGAATATCCTGCTGGGCAGCGACGACGCGGTGCTCGCCGAGGCGCTCCGCCTGGCCGTGCTCGAGGATGATGTGCCCCAGCTCGAGAAGGGCATCGACACGCGGGTGGGCCCGCGCGGGGTGAAGCTCTCGGGCGGGCAGCTCCAACGCGCGGCGGCAGCGCGCATGTTCGCCCGCGCGCCAGATCTGCTCGTCTTTGATGACCTGTCCAGCGCTCTCGATGTCGAGACCGAGGAGAAGCTCTGGTCGCGGTTGCGCGAGACGCGGGGCGGGCGACGCACCGTGTTGGCGGTGTCCAATCGCCGCGGCGCGTTGCGGATGGCCGACCGGGTCATCGTGCTTAAGGACGGCCTGATCCTCGACAATGGACCGCTCGATGCGCTGCTCGAGCGCTGCCCCGAGATGCGGGCGATTTGGGAAGCGACGGCGGACACGGGACCCCAGACGGCAGACCGCTGACCGCAGGCGTCCGAGTACTGCCAGCCGCCAGCGGTCGATGTATGATCCCGTCCATGACGCAGGGAGAATTCCGCAACTGGTTGGAGAAGGTGCTGGGCGAGACGCCGATGGAGGAGTTGATCGCGCCGGAGATCCTCGAGCACATCAACCGGGTCCAGATCGAGACCGA
>JBDSIP010000585.1:0-3945 GCA_039917915.1 Thermoflexales bacterium | reverse complement strand
ACTATGGGCTGAAGGACATCAAGGATCGGATTCTCGAGTTCCTGGCCGTGCGCAAACGCAAACTCGAGCTCGCTGCCGAGCCCGCGCCGGCCGCCGAGGAACGCCCGCCGGGCATGGCCCGGCCGGAGCGCGAGGGCGTCATCCTGTGCTTTGTGGGCCCGCCCGGTGTCGGCAAAACATCGTTGGGCGCGAGCATCGCCCGGGCGATGGGGCGCAAGTTCATTCGCAGCTCGGTGGGCGGTGTGCGGGATGAGGCTGAGATTCGCGGGTTCCGGCGGACCTATATCGGCTCGATGCCCGGGCGGATCGTGCAGAGCCTGCGGCGGGCCGAGACGAACAATCCGGTCTTTATGCTCGACGAGATCGACAAGATGGGCAGCGACTTCCGGGGCGATCCCTCAGCGGCGCTGCTCGAGGTGCTCGATCCGGAGCAAAACCGCGAATTCCGAGACCATTACCTGGACGTGCCGTTTGATTTGTCCCAGGTGATCTTCATCTGCACGGCCAACACGCTCGAAACCATCCCAGGACCCTTGCGCGATCGCATGGAGATTCTGCAGCTCAGCGGCTACACCGAGCGCGAGAAGCTCAATATCGCCAATGGATTCCTCGTGCCGCGCCAGTTCCGCGAGAACGGATTGAAACCGGGCGAGATCACCTTTGCCGATGACGCCATTCTGCAACTCATGCGCGACTTTACCCGCGAGGCGGGCGTGCGCGGTCTGGAGCGCGAGATCGGCAGCATCTGCCGCAAATTGCTGACCCGCTCGCTCGAGGGCAAGGGCCGGCTGCCGATCCGGGTGACCTCCAAGATTTTGCCCGAGCTGCTGGGCAAACCGCGCTTCTATTTTGAAGCCCTCGAACGGACGGCCACGCCGGGTGTCGCCACGGGCCTGGTGTGGACGCCAGTCGGCGGCGATGTCATCTTTATCGAAGCCACCCAGATGAAAGGGGCCAAGGGTTTCCTGCTGACTGGCCAGCTCGGCGACGTGATGCGTGAGAGCGCCCAAACGGCGTTGAGCTTCGTTCGCAGCCACGCCGCCGACCTCGGCATTACCCATGATGCCTTTGACACCCACGACATCCATATCCATGTGCCGGCGGGCTCAACGCCCAAGGACGGCCCTTCGGCGGGTGTGACCATGGCAACCGCATTGGCGTCGCTGCTGACCGGCCAGCGAGTCCGGCCGGATGTCGCCATGACCGGCGAAATCACTCTGCGGGGGTTGGTTCTTCCCGTTGGAGGAATCCGCGACAAACTGCTGGCCGCGCATCGGGTCGGGATGAAGACGGTCATCCTGCCGCGCCGAAATGAAGTCGACCTGGATGAGCTGCCCGACGAGGTCCGCAAGACGCTTCAGTTCGTTCTCGTCGATCGGATTGAGCAGGTTTGGAAAGCGGCGCTCTTGCCGGCCGAAAAAAAGACCGTAAAGTCAGGCCGCAAGCGAAAGAGTTGATTCGATCAGGAATGTTCGGCGCCTTCCGGCTTCCGCAACGCGCCGCGCGTTCCTTGAACAAGGTAGTAGGCGATCAGAATCCGTGAAATCATCCAAATCGACACGGACGCGCCGCCGGTGAGCGCGCCACTGATCGCCGCAAGGCTGTCCAGGATAAATAAAACAAGACCCGCCGGGGCGGACCATTTAACCCCGCGCCGGGCCAAAAACGCAAGCGCGCCATAGGCCAGCCCAACGACAATACTGAGCGGGCCGCCGCCCTGGGCGATGGCGAAATCCCACTGAGGGCCTACCGCAAGCACGCCGGCCACCACATTCGCGGCCGCGATCCAGGCAAGCAGCGCCGCCACACCTTTCAAGGCGTCGGCCGGTGACTCGGGCGGCTCGGGCGCGGATTCGGGCTTGTTGAAGAAACGCATGCTGGGTGAAGAATGAAGCTGGGGCGGCTGGATTCGAACCAACGAATGGCGGATCCAAAGTCCGCTGCCTTACCACTTGGCGACGCCCCAAAGGCGACGATCGATTTTACTCCACCGGGACGGTGGCATCCGAATTACGCTAAAGTTTCGGTCGGCACGTGGCTCCTGCAAAATCGCTTGACAGATTCGTGAATTCGAGTCATCGCCGGCGCCACGCCGAAAGCGGGTGTTAGCCAGGGCCCTTCGACCCCTTCGACCCCTTCGACAAGCTCAGGGACAAGCTCAGGGACCTTTTTTACGGCCGGACGCGATGAGCCGACCTTTCATTGCTCCAGCGCGTTCGCGGAATTGCGACTTTGCAGGAGCCCTGGGCCCACAATAACGGCCCGCTTGTGAATTGGGTGTTTCTCCACTAGAATCGGCGTGTGTTGATCCAGCCGCTCGTGACTGCGTCGCGCTGCGGCGCGCCTCGAGCAACCGATTTCCAAATGGGAGGACCTTGACAATGAGACGCCGCGACTTTCTGAAAACCGCCGCCAAAGGCGCCGTATTTGGGGGGGCCGCCGCCATCGGCGCGGCCTGCACGACTCAGAATACGCCCGCGCCATCCGCCACCGCGGCCAAACCGGAGGACAAACCCGCCGTTACCCAGGCGCCTGCCGTTGTCGGACCGGCGCAGACGTTTGAGTGGAACATGGCCACCAGTTGGCCGATTTCGCTCGACACGATCTTCGGCGGGGCGCAGGTATTCGCCGAGCGCATGCTAAAACTGACCGGCGGCAAGTTCAAGATCACTCCGCGCCCAGCTGGCGACCCTCAGGGCTCGCCCGGCACGGCAGTCCTCGACGCCGTCTCGCAGGGCGCTGTGCAGGCCGGCCACACGGCCGCCTACTACTACATTGGCAAGAGCTGGGTCTGCGCCTTCGCCACCGCTGTCCCATTCGGGCTTACCTTGCAGGAACAAAACGCATGGTTGTTCGAGGGCGGCGGACTGAAGCTCATCAACGAAGTCTATGCCAAGAAGTTCAACATCGTCGCCTTCCCGGCCGGCAACACGGGCTGTCAGTGGGGCGGCTGGTGGCGCAAGGAGATCAATACGCCTGCGGACCTCAAAGGTCTGAAGATGCGCATCCCGGGCATCGGTGGCCAGGTGATGGCCAAACTGGGTGTGAACGTCATCACGCTTGCGGGTGGCGAGATCTTCCAGGCGCTGCAGACCGGCACCGTGGACGCAGCCGAGTGGGTGGGTCCCTACGACGATGAGAAGTTGGGGTTCAACAAAGTCGCGAAGATCGCCTACTACCCCGGATGGTGGGAACCCGCTCCGACACTCGAAGTTCAGATCAACCTGAACGAGTTCAACAAGCTGCCGGGCGAGTACAAGGAAATGATCCAGTCGGCCGCCCATGAGGCCAACACAATCATGCCCGCGCGTTACGACACGAAGGCGCCTGATGCGTTGGACCGCCTCATCAAGGACGGCGTGCAATTCAAGGCCTTCTCGAACGAGATCATGGAAGCGGCGCGCAAGGCAACCTTCGAGTTACTTGATGAGCAAGCGGCCAAGGATGCTGACGTCAAAAAAATTTATGAGAGCTGGAACGCATACCGGCTGAACGTTTACAAGTATCACAAGCTGGCCGAGAACACCTTCGCCAACTTTGTGTTTGGGACCGCCAAGTAAGTTGAGCCGGTCGACGGCTGTGTTGCATGCGCCATCCCCGGCAGAGCCGGGGATGGCGCATGCCGCGAGTCTTTATGGCCCGCCTGGGCTGGCATAAATCACCGATGGAAGCCAGGTCGACAACTGGGGAATAAGCGACACGATGACGAGCGCCACCAGTTGAATCAGGACATACGGGATCGCGCTGCGGTGAATGTCGGCCGTGCTGATTTTGTCCTTGGGCGCCACGCTTTGCATGTAGAAGAGCGAGAATCCCACTGGCGGCGAGATAAAGGCAATTTGCAGATTGACGGCCATCATGATCCCGAACCAGACCATCCCGAAATTCCCGCGCCCGATGATGAGTTCGGCGGCGGGCACGAGCAAAGGCATGGCCAGGTAGGTG
>JBDSIP010000584.1:0-18487 GCA_039917915.1 Thermoflexales bacterium | reverse complement strand
CCATCGGGGCCGGCCAATCCGGGAAGCCCTGGGATAGGTTGACGGCGCCATAGGCGTTGGCGACGCGTGTCATCTCGCGAATAACTGACTCGGTGAAGTGGTTGGTAATGGCCGAAGTGCGCATGGTCGCGGATTCTACTTGCTTGGTGCCCGCCGGCGTTTCGAAGGCGCCGGCTGAAAGAACAAGGTCCTTCAGCCTCCAGCAGGGACGTGGTGCGCTTCCACGCTGATTGGCCCTGCGTATTCGTCTGTACTCGGCCGTCGGCGTAGAATCTCGCCCAATGCAGAGATCCTCAGCTTTCCGGTCCGGCGCCCGCTTTTCGGTGTTCGCCGCAGCATTGATTTTGGCGGCCTGCGGGGCGGCCGCGCCGCCGACGGCGGCGCCTGCGCCCAGGCCGGCCGCAACGGCGATCGCCGCCGCGACCGTTGCGCCCGCGGCTTCCGGCATTGTGAGCTGGATGGTCGCGGGCGACAACGTCGAGTTCGATGCCTACAAGCGCATCGCGGCCGCCTTTGAGGCGGCCAACCCTGCGATCAAGGTCGATCTGGTCTACATCCCGGCCAGCGCCGACTATCGCAACCGGCTGGCCGCCGACTTCGCCTCGGGTTCGCCCTCGGATGTCGTGTTCATGAACTACCAACGTTATCCGACGTTCGCCGACAAGAATCAACTTGCGCCGCTCGGCGACTATCTTGCCCGCTCCGCGACGCTGAAAGAATCGGACTTCTATGCGGCAGCGATGGACACTTATAAGTGGCGCGGTTCGACCTGGTGCCTGCCCGGCAACATGTCCAGCGCGGTCATCTACTACAACAAGAAGCTTTTCGATGGCGCCAAGGTCGGCCATCCCAAGGCAAACTGGACGTGGGACGAATTCGTGGCCAGTGCCCGGGCGATCTCACGCGACGATCCGAGTCTCGGCCGCGTCTACGGCTATGGCACCGAGATCAGCCTTTTTCGTGTTGCGCCGTATGTCTGGAGCGCGGGCGGCGAGATCGTCGATTCCAACGATGCCCCCACCAAACTCAGTCTGGAAAGCGATAAGGCCGTGGCCTCCATCCAGCGTTATGTCGACCTGCAGGTGAAATACCAGGCCGCGCCCAGCGCGGTAGCGGAGAAAGCCGAGGACTCGCTGACCCGCTTTATGAATGGCAAACTCGGGATGTATATGGATAGCCGCCGAGTGGTGCCGCTCTTCCGCGATACGATCAAGGACAGCTTCGATTGGGACGTCGTCGCGCTGCCCAGCCAGGGCACGAGCACTTCAATTCTGCATTCCGACGGTTACTGTATGCCGGCGGCCGCAAAGAACAAGGCTGCTGGCTGGAAGCTGATTGAGTTCGCCGCGGGTCCACCGGGCCAGACCACCATGACTAAAATTGGCCGCCTCGTGCCGTCGCTCAAGGCCATTGCCGAGTCACCGGTCTTCCTGGATCCCAATGCCAGGCCGGCCAATAGCAAGGTCTGGCTTGAAACACAGATACGACCTGTCCCAAGTCACAAGAATTGGCCAGCGATCGAAACCGCCATCACCAAAGAGCTGGAGAAGGCCTATTACGGCGTGCAACCTGTCAAGGATGCCGTCCAGATTGCCGGGAAACAGGCCGAGACGCTGTTCAAGTAGGCGCGTTGAGCATACCTGCCCTGAACGCGATATGTCCGGCCCCGGCCTGGACCGGGGCGGGGGATATCGCTTTCAGGTAGATTACCTACCCGTGGGCACGTTCCGCCAATTCCGAATCCTGCTGTTTCCCTTTGTCGTCGCCACGGTCCTGCTCGTGGGGCTGCCTGCGGCCCTGGCGCTGGGCCTGTCATTCACTGACTACGATGCGCTGGCGGCCCCGAGCTGGGTCGGCCTATCAAATTACACCCACCTGCTCGAGGATCGTATCTTCAACATCGTCCTCGGCAACTCGGTCTACTTTTTGGCCCTGAGCGTGCCGCTGCGTGTGCTTGGCGCATTTGCCCTGGCGTTGTGGCTGGGGGGAGAACGGCGCGGCGCCGGCGGGTATCGGGCGATTGTGTATCTCCCCACCGTTATTCCAGACGCCGCGACGGCTCTGATGTGGCTGTGGATCGTCAACCCGCTGTATGGCCCGATTAATTTGATCTTGAAATCGCTGGGTTTGCCGCAGCCGGGCTGGCTTGCCGATCACGACAGCGCGCGGCTTGTGTTTGTGATGATGGCCTGTCTGCAGATTGGCGAGGGCTTCGTTGTGGCGCTCTCCGGCTTGAAAGGTATCCCGCGCAGCTACTATCAGGCGGCCCAGGCGGACGGCGCCGGCGCGCTGGCCCTTTTCCGGCATGTCACGCTGCCCCTGGCGCTGCCATGGATCGCTCTTGTGGCCGTGCGCGACACGATCTTTGCGCTGCCGTGGACCTTTGCCGTCTCGTCGATCATGACCGGCGGTGATCCGTTCTACACGACCCTGTTTCTGCCGCTCTACGCCCGGATCCAATCAGTCGATTATCTGAAGTTCGGCCTGGGCGCGGCGGCGACGACGCTGATGATCATTCTGGCTGCGGTCGCGCTCGGTCTGATCGGGTTGGCCGCCCGTCGGGGATGGTATGCGGACGAGACTTAGGGCCCTGCGTTTGAATACGCCCGGGTGGCATCTGCTCTCGGTCGCGATCGCCGCCGTCTTCGGCGTGCCACTGTTGTTCGCGCTGTCCTTATCCCTGCGCCAGGTCGATCGGACGCTGCCGACCACGATGGAGTGGCTGCCCAATCCAATCGTTCTCGGAAATTACGCCCAGGCCCTCGCCGATGGCAATCTCATCCGCTATGGGCTGAACTCGCTTCTGGTCGTCACGGTGGCCCTGCCGGTCACCCTCGTGGTGGCCTCGTGGGCGGGGCTGGCCATGGCCCGCAGCGGGCACGCCGTCCAGCGCCGGATGGTCGCCTTCTGCGTTGTGGCGCTGCTCATCCCGCATAGCATGATCTGGCTTCCGCGCTTTTTGATGGTCAAGTGGGCCGGGCTCATCGATTCGCCATTTGCGTTGATGCTGCCGGCACTGATGGGGACCAGCCCGCTGTTTGCGCTCTTGTTCTACTGGGCGTTTCGGCGCCAGCCGGCCGACCTATTCGACGCGGCCGCCATGGATGGCGCGGGCGCGCTGCGGGTGTGGTGGTCATTGGCCTTGCCGCTGGTCGGGCCGACCGCAATGGCCGTCGCTGCGCTGACCTTCTTGTATTTCTGGGGCGACTACATCGACCCGCTGCTAATGATCAAGTCTCCGGCGCGCTATACCCTGCCAATTGGTCTCTCGATCCTGCAACAGTTTGACAAGACCCGCTGGCCTTTAGTGATGGCCGCGGCGGTGCTCTACGCGCTTCCATCGATCGGCGTCTTTCTGGCGGCCCAACGCTATTTCCTCTCCGGCCGGCGCATGCTCTGGCTAAGCTGAATTTCTTGGATGCGATAGTCCCCGGCGGAGCCGGGGACTATCGCATCCAAAACTATCGTCCGACGCGGGGGAGCATCAACCGGCTTGTCTCGGCGAACGCCCGCAGGGGCAGATCGACCGAACTGGGCGCATACAACATTGCGTCAAACTCGAGACGCAAGACCCCGTCGCCCGGCGCGTCAAAGACTTCGCGCGTGACGATGGGCAAGCGCGCGTCAAAGGCGCCGCCTGCGTCCTGGAAGATCAACCCGATCCTGCGCCCATTCGCCGTCGCCACGATCGGAAGGGCAATCAGGCCAGCCGGCAGGGCGCTCCGCCCTGCGAGCGTGCCCGACACCCGCACTGACTGCGTCAGATCGCCATAGACCAGCGCCGTCGCCTCCGCCGTTGCCGTAAGCGTGACCGGGATCGCCCGTTGGGCCGCCGGGATCGTTTCCCAGGCGAGCCAGTTGCCGGCCTGGTCGGTGACGGTGAACGCCAGCGACACGCTGGGCGCGCCGGCTGGGTCGAGGGCGCCCAGATAGCCACCCGCCCCGAGTGTGACCGTCAGCGGCGCCCAGCTCGCGCCTTCATCCAGGCTGTAACGTCCTTCCGCCTGGGTGACTGGCCAGCCCGCGCCCGAAATCGTGATGGTGAATGAGAGTGGAGCGTTGGGCAGATAGCGTTGCGGCAGGTCCAGACCCGTGACGACGGGCGGGCGCGGATCGGCCGCGGGCAGGACAAATCCGGCCTCGACCCGATTCAGCCGCCCTATTCCGGTCGCGTGGGTCGATGAGATCATGACCCGGTACTGCCCCGGGCCGGCGAGGAGCATCGATTCCGTCGCGCGCTCGGCGCATTTGCCGCGGGTCTCGCACAACGCAATTGTGCCGATGGGTGACCCGTCCAGGCTCAAGGTGAGCGAAGCCGCTTCGCCCCAGCGCAGCAACCCGCCGCGATCCGTCCCAAACAAGGGTGTGCCGATCAGCAACGCCTCGGCGGTCGAGCTGAAGGTCACTGCCGGATAGATCGACATCCCGCCCAGGCGCAGCAGGGCGCTGCCGGAGGCGCCGATCGTCGTTTGCCGTCCGGCCAGCGTGTCGCCCTCGAGATATCGGATGAGGCCGCCGCCGCGGGTGTACAGCGTGCGCTGCGCGCCCGGAATGCGCCCGCCAAACACGCCGCTCGCGCTCAGGCTGATGAATTCGCCCGCCGCGAATGAGGCGCCCGCGTACTGCGCCACCGGCGCCGCGCCATGGGCGTCCAGGCGCGTCTCGCGAGTCAGGGCTCCCGCCGACGACAGCCCAAGCGTGCCCGGAAGCGGGTCACCTGCAGCGAACGCCCAGTCCAGGCTGAGCGCCTCGTCCGCCCAGCTCGTCAGGGCCGCCGCGGCGGGTGCGATCAGGCCCGTGCGGGCAGACTCGGCCACGAAGCGTGACATCGGCCGAGTGTAGCCATAGGCGTTGAATCCAAGGCTGAGCGTCACCCCCGGCGCGGGCGGTGAGATGCGCATCGGGATATGGGCTGGCAGGGCGTACAGCGCCCCAGGCAGCGTGAAATCGATTGAGGACACGTTGAGCGAGGCCGTATAGGCTGGGCCAGCAAAGGCGGCCCGCCAATTGTGGACAAGGGTGGGATCGCCGGCGGGGTCGCGCGTGTCAAGCGCCACGACAGCCGCGTCAGCGGCCCGCAAGTCAATGTCCGTGGCGCTATTTGGGGCAATGACAGTCTGGGTCATCAAAACGAGCGGGGTGATGAACGCGCCGGGATAGAGCGTCCCCGCGTAGTACGCCGATCCGCGGGCGAAGGCATGCACGTTATACAACCCCGATGCCACATGGGCGGTAATCGGCATCCCTGGCGCGGCGAAGCGCGCCGCTCGTTCGTTCGGTTGGATCAGCGAGATCGCGCCGAAATCGTCAATCCACTCCAAGCCGTCGACATCGATCACCCGCACCACAACCTGCGAGAGCAGGGCATACGCAAGCGGGATGCGCGCCATGCGCCCGCCGCCGCTTGCGAACACCGCTCCGGCGTAGTAGCCCTCGGCCGAGTCGTTGGCGATAACGAGCGTGACCATGACCGTGGCGTTGGCGCCGGGCGCCAGCATCACCGAGTAGGCGCTGAGCACCGGCGCGCTCACGGGAGTCGCAGGCGCCAGTGGCTGCAAGACGCCGTTGGACACGAGCCCCGCCGTGGCGCTCAAGTTGATGGTCTGGGTGAGGGTTGTTACGTTGCGCAGGGTCAAGCTGAGCGCCGCCGATCCGCCCATGCGCGGCGCGCCGTAGCCCAGGCTGCCCGGGCTCGCGATGAATGCCGCTGGCGCGGCTCGATCGACTTGCAGCCGTCCCGATCCTTGCTCGAATGGCGTCAATCCAATATCGAGCCCGGTATTCATCAGCGCGGATTTGATCTCCAGCGCCGTCCAGTCAGGATGGGCCTGGCGCACAAGGGCGGCCGCCCCCGCCGCATGCGGGGCGGCCATGCTCGTGCCGCTCAGGTTGGCGTATCGACTCGGATTCCCGTATTGGCCAAAGGCGGAAACCGTCGAGGTGATTTGCGCGCCAGGCGCAACGAGATCGGGCTTGAGGTCTTCCAGGACGGCCGGCACCGGTCCGCGCGCGCTGAATGTGGCCAGCCTGTCGGTCTTGCTGGTCGCCCCGACCGTCAGGGCCTTGCGCGCCACGCCGGGCGAACCGACCGCGAGGTAGCGTGGCCCGTCGTTTCCAGCGGCGACCACGACCAGCATGCCCAGGTCAACCGCGTGGTCTACCGCCTGGCTCAGCGCGTCGTCCGGGCTACCCGGTCCGCCCAGGCTGAGGTTGGCGACGTCGACATGGTCGGCTGGATCGCCATTGCCATCCGGGTCGGCGGCGCGCTCGAGGCCCTCTATCACATCGGCGTCGGCGCACGCGCCCGCCACGTTGCAGACGGTGTAAGCGAGCAGGCTCGCCCCCGGCGCGACGCCTTTGAGCCCGCCGTTGGCGGCGGCGATGCCGGCCACGTGCGTGCCGTGGCCATTGAGGTCGAGGACGTTCCAGTTGCCCAGGGTGGCGTTGTAGCCCGTGATGACCTTGCAGGTTGGGCCCAGACAACCGCCCAGGTCGGGGTGGGTGTAGTCGATCCCGGTGTCGAGGATGGCGATCCGCATCCCGCGCCCGTCCACTGGATTGCCCATCCCGTCCAGGGTTGCCCAGACTGTGGGCGCGCCAATGAGCTCGACGCTGTCGCTGAGCGCAATCCGTCGCATGCGTTCGGCCCAAACGCTGGCGACGCCCGGCAACAACGCGAACACGGCCGGATCATCCCCGTTCGCGCGCACGACCAGGGCATTGAGCGTCATGCGGAAGCTGCGTTCAACCGTTGCGCGGGGCGCGACGGCCGCGAGGGCGGCGCTTGCCTTTGCCTGCTGCACGGCGATCGCTGCGCGGCGGAGCGCCAGGCCGGCCGGCCCGCGCGCGCCAGGAGCGTCATCCTCAGACAGCGATGGCCCGGACAGGATGAGGATGTATCGGCCGGATGGGAGGGCGTCGCGGTTGACCGGGCCACCGATTTCGTCCAGGGCGTATCCGCTTGCGAGATGCGTCTGGTCCGGATCGCGCCAAGGCACGGCGGCGCGCGCCTGCGTTGCGCCCGAGTTCAGCGCCAGGCAGGCGACGACAATACCGGCTAGGAAAGGTGTTTTGTAATTGAGGAACAAGCGATGACGATGATAGCCGGTGCGCGAACGCGCCGGATTCCCGTTGTAGGCGCAAGCTTCAGCTTGCGCCATAGGTTGCTGAAGCCCGCGCCTACAACGAAAATAAATATTCACCTACTCATACGCCAGCACTTCCCGCACGGTCAATCTGGACGCGCGCCAGGCCGGAGCAAAGCTGGCCGCCGCGCTGAGCAATGTGATCGCCCCAAACCAAATCAGAAGGCCGCTCCACGAGTAGACAAAGGGCAGGGGCTGGCGCAGAAAGGCAAGGCCAACGGCATGACTCAACCCGGCGCTGACCGGGGCGGCGAGCAGGCCCCCAATCAGCCAGGCCAGCCAACCAATCACGGCGCCCTCGCCCACCACGATTCCGCGGATGGCCGGGCTGCCGGCCCCGATCGCCCGCATGACGCCGATCTCTCGGGTGCGTTCGAGCACGTTCATGCTCATCGTGCCGGCCAACCCCAGCGCGCCCACGACCGCGAGCAGGGCGGCCATGATCATGAGAAAGATGACCAGCAGGCTGAACTGAAACTCGATCTGATCGCGCCGGTCGGTGATGGTTTCGTACGTGTCTACCCGCAGGTTGCGGCGCTTGAATTGTTCCTCGAGCGCTTTGGCGATTCGAGCCTGGCTGGCCCCGTCGTGGGCATCCGTCCGCACGACCAGCGTGCGGGCGAGCCGGCCGAAGCCCACCGTGTCGCGATAGCCCGAAAGGTTCGCATAGGCACGACGGGCATTTCGCACTTGTCCGGTTAATGTGCCCTGCGCGATGCCGACAACGTCGAAGCGGATGAGTCGGGAGCCGTAGCGGAAGCGGATCGTGTCTCCGACCTTGATGTCGGGCTCGTCGGCCAGGACATCGGTGTTGACGACGATGGCGTTCGTGTCTTCGGGCGCGATCCAGCGCCCGGCGATCAGGACCGGGCGCATATAGGTGCTGTCGGCCGGCAGGGCATCAAAGGCGATAGCCCGGCTTTCCGTGTCATCGTCGCGCACCCGCCGCGCGCTTCCCAACGCCCAGGCCTGCGCGTCCACCACCCCCGCGACGGTCCGGGCCTCATTGATCAGCCGGTCGTCAGGTTGCGGATTGACGAGGGTGACCTCGAAGTCGAAATCCCAATATCGCAAGGTGCGAGCCAGCGCCAGGTCGAGCGAACCGCGCACGCTGAAGACCGCAACAAAGGTGGCCGAACTCAGCGCCAGCGTCCCCAGGGTGAGGATCAGGCGGCCCTTGCGGCGAAAGGTGTTGCGCAAAGCGAGCAGGAACGGCCGCGGCAGGCGCGCCAGCGTCTGCCGCAACGGGTTACGGCGCGGCGTGCGCGCGTCCTCAGGGTGCGGTGTCGACTCGGCCATCCCCGTGTAGGACAGCGCCTCGCGCACACTCAGGCGCACCCCCGCCGTAATCGGGACCAGGGCGGCCAGCGTGGGGACCGCAAGGCCGATGATCACTTCCAGGACCAGGACATCCGGCGGCGTCGCCGTGGTAAGGATATCAAAATTCAGCAGGCCGGCAATGAACTCCGTTAGCGCTCTGGCGCCTGCGCTGCCAAGCGGAATGGAGAGCGTTAGCGAGAGCGCGCCAAGCACGGCGACCATGCTCAAGTACATCACGGTCAATTGCCTGGCCCTACCGCCGATCGTTTTCATGATACCGATCTGGCGCACATGCTGCTGCATTACCGCAGTCACCGTGTTGATGACCAGAAACCCGCTCAGCACCAGCGACAGGCCGCCGATGACGGCCAGGATCAGCGACATTGATTGGATCTGTTCGTCGGCGTAATGCCGTCCGGGATACAGCGCGATGCCGGTGCTGAAGAACACGCGCCCGCTGTCCTCGACCCGCTTCTTGATCTGATCCGCGATGGCCTGGATATGCGCCCGATCAGTTTGCCCTTCGCTCACCCGCACCCTGACCTGGTTGTAAAGGCGCGAGAAGCCCAGCCAGGCCAGGGTGTCGTACGTCACATAGCCCGAACCGAAGCTGGCAAAGCGGGGCGGAGGCGCGTTGATGTCGTGTACGGAGCCGGCGACCATGATTTGGCGCGTCGTCCCGTCCGAGAGCTCGAGCGTGATCGTATCGCCCGGGCCGTTCAGCCCGAACAGCGCAAAGGAAGCGCGCTCGAGCAACAGCTCGCGGCGCGCCGGTTCGGCAGGCCCGCTCAGCCGGTCGACGATGCTGACTTGCTGATCGTTGAAGTCAGGCAAGGCATGCAGGATGAGATTGGTCCTTCGGTCGCCGGTGGGTGTCTTTAGCCGCGCTCGGAGCAGCACAACGGTGCGGCCCTGCGCGACCTCAATGCCGGGCATTTTCCGGATGGACTCGACGAAGTCCTCGGTCAGGTTCGAGGCCGAGATCGTGGCGCTGACATCTCGAGACGTCGCGTACTGCGCCTGTAGGTCGCGGCTGAGGATCACCCGGGCGCTGGCCATGGCGCCGGAGGCGAACACCCCCACTGCGATCGACAGAATGACCAGAAGCGCGCGAGGCTTGTTGCCCAGCGTATCGCGCAGCACCTTGCGCGCGCGCGGCCCCGGAAACATCAGTCGCAACATGGGGACAAGTTTACCGGGCGACGCGCGATCGGCGCGTCGCACCAAACATTGTCCTTCCCAAAAACCCACTCTCCGGATTTGATGTTTCTGGGTAGAATTTCTCAACGTTTACCCTCACCTATCGAATCACACCAAAAGGAGACGTGATCATGAAAACGCCGTTTGCCCGACTGACCGCCGCCCTCGTTACCGCCTCGCTCGCGCTGTCGGCCTGCGCTGCCGCCGCCCCGCCTGCGCCCGCCGCGCCGGCGGCGACTGCGACCTCCAGCAAGCCCGCCCTCGGCACGGCCGCCAACCCGTTGGTGATGTCGCTAGCGCCCTCGGCGACCGCCCAGGAGTTGATCGCTTCCGGCGACCTGATCGCCAAACTCGTGACCGACAAGACCGGCTATGTGATCAAGACAAACGTTCCAACATCATACGCGGCGCTGGTGGAGGCGATGGGCTCGGGCAACGCCCATATCGGCTGGCTTCCGCCCCTGGCCTATATCCTGGCTCAAAAGAAGAATGCCGCTGATGTCGCGATGGCGACCATACGCACCGGCTCGGATCATTACGGCGTGCAATTCCTGGCCAATGCCTCGAGCGGCTTCAAGCCCTTCTTCGACGAAAAGGCCAACAAATCCACGACCGAAAAGCCCGAAGAAGCGCTCAAGCAGTTTGAGGGCAAGAAGGCCTGTTGGACCGACAAGCTATCGGCCTCCGGCTATGTTGTCCCCTCCGGGATCCTGTTGCGGGCCAAGATCACCACGACCGAGCCAATCTTCGCCAACAATCATCCGACCGTCGCGCGCAACCTGTACAACAAGGCCGGTTGCGACTTTGGCGCGACTTACAACGACGTGCGCACCCAGGACAAGAGCCTGGCCGAGTTGACCGACATCACCAGCAAAGTGGTTGTGATCTGGCGTACCCCGGAGTTCATCCCGAATGACAATGTCTCGTATGCCAAGTCCATGCCCAAAGACATGCGCGACAAGCTCACCAAGGCCTTTCTCGAAGTGGCAGTGACGCCGGAGGGCAAGGCCGCACTAACCAAGGTTTACACCATTGATGGGTTGAAGGCTGTCGATGACACCTTCTACGACGAGTTTCGTTCCACCCTCGAAGCGACCGGCCTGGACGTTACGACCCTGGTCAAGTAATTTATTCGAATGGGCAGGACCAGCCGACGTGACCGGCTGGTCCTGCCCATTGCGGCAAGCTCTGTCGGACGGCGCCAATGTTGCGAGTTGAACACCTTTCCAAGACCTATCCGAATGGCACCGTCGCGTTGCGCGACCTTAGCTTCGAGGTCTACGACGGCGAGTTTTTGGTGATTATCGGTTTGTCCGGCTCAGGCAAGAGCACGCTCTTGCGCTGCATTAATCGGCTGATCGAGCCCACAAGCGGCCGGATCGAGCTGGACGGTGTCGACATTACCGCCGCCAGGGGCGCCGAGTTGCGCCGCATTCGCAGCCATATCGGGATGATCTTTCAGCAATTCAACCTGGTCAAGCGTTCGAGCGTCATGACCAATGTCCTGACCGGCCGGTTGGGCTACTCGTCAACCTTGCCGTCGGTTCTTGGCTTTTGGCCCGCAGCTGAGCGCCAGCGCGCGCTGAAGGCATTGGAACGGGTTGGCATCGCTGGCAAAGCAACGGTTCGGGCCGATGCCCTTTCAGGCGGCCAGCAGCAGCGGGTCGCGATCGCGCGCGCGCTGATGCAGGAACCCAGGCTCATGCTCGCGGATGAGCCTGTCGCCAGCCTGGATCCAGTGCTGTCTCACACCATCCTGAGCTATCTCGAACAGCTGAACAAATCCGACAAAGTCACCGTCGTGTGCAGCCTGCACTTTCTGGACCTCGTGCATCGCTATGCCACGCGTGTGATCGCCCTCAAGGACGGGCTCAAGGTATTTGAGGGCCTGCCCGCCGAAATTGATCGCGCCCGTTTTCGTGATATCTACGGTGAGGAAGCGCAGGATGTGCGAGCAACCGAGAGCGGATAGGCCGGCCCGGTGGTTGACTTGAGGTCCTTCCCGCTGGCGCGCGACGCGCGCTCCGCGCCGCTGGCCGCGCTGCTGTCGGTCGCCGTGCCCGGGCTCGGTCAGGCTCTGGCCGGCCGCCCGGCGCGCGCGGTCACATTGTTTGTCGCGTTTGTCTTCGCTCTCATCACCGCGCTTTGGTTTGACCAGCCGGTCTGGTTCGCTTCGCCGGTCGGCTTTGCCTTGTGGTGCGGTTGGGATGCCTGGAGGATCGCGGGCAGCGCCGGCGAACCCCGTTACCGTCTGGGCGCGCCAACCTGGATCCCGGTTGTCGCCTGGCTTGCCCTGGCTTATGGCGTCGGCTGGCAAGTCACTGGCATTGAACCATTGGCCCTGTACCAGAATCGCGATCGGGCCGTCAGCATTCTGGGTCCGATGACCCGCCCGGACCTGTTTGCGCCAAACGCGCAGATTCCGGATTCGCTGCGCGATGAGTGCAGGATCTTCGCCGGCGCCGGCTTCTCAACCAACGGGATATACATCGCATGCGGCATGATCGAGACGGTCGCCCTCGCGCTGTTGGCGACGGTTCTGGGCGCGCTTCTGGGGTTCCCGCTCGCGTTTTTGGCCGCCCGAAACCTGATGGCGACCACGCCGGCCGGGACGGCGATCTACGCCGCGACCCGGGCTGTCCTGAACGTCGTGCGTTCCATCGAGTCGCTCATCCTGGCCATTGTCTTTGTCAAGATCGTTGGCTTGGGGCCTTTTGCCGGGATGCTGGCCATCATGCTTCATACCGCCGCGGCTCTGGGCAAGCTCTACTCTGAAATTATCGAGAGCATCGATCCCGGCCCGATCGAGGCTATCCGGGCCACAGGCGCGGATTGGTTTCAGATGGTGCGTTATGCAGTTGTGCCGCAAATCGTTCCTCAATTCCTTTCCCAGACGTTCTTCCGCTGGGACATCAACATTCGCTCGTCAACGATCATCGGCTATGTCGGCGGAGGCGGGATCGGGCAATTTCTGACCCAATGGGTGACGATCGGCGACTTTCGAGCCGTCAGCGCCGCTTTTATCACCATCGCCCTGGTCGTGCTGACGATGGATTTTGTCAGCGCCCGAATCCGCGAGCGGGTCGAAGACGTCGGTGAACGCGGTGCCGCGGCCGAGCGCGGGCGGGCTCGGGACGTGGCAGCGGGTCGCGTCCCGCGGACTGACCTCTCCGGAGGTCTGCGCCGGGTCGGGATTGCGGTGGTCGCCGCGGGCGCCGTCGGCCTGTCGCTCCGCTACGCCGAAGTGGACTTTGTGCGTTTGTTTGTCGACGCGCCAAAGGCGGGTGACATGGTTCAGCGCCTGTTGGAGCCCGACATTCTTTCGCGCGCCACCATCACGACCACCTTGAATGTTGACTTTCCGGTGCCGTGCGGCAGCGCGCCCGTGACGGCCCGGTCTGCCGATCAGCGCTTGTCCCTCTCGGCGCCATGCGGCGCGCCGCGCGAAGAGGTAACCGTATCGGGCCAGGGCATTCCGCGCGGCATGCGGGTCTATCTGCGCTGGAGGCTCCCAGACGGCAATCCGCTTGGGATCGATCTGTTTGATGCCGATGCGGACGGACGTTACGTCCAGAGCACCCTGGTGCGCCCGATTTTGACCGCAGTTGGGGGCGTGCCCGCCAGTATCGAGGCTGAGTTGACGACTCCGGTCGGAGGGTTGGTTTTCTCGGCCGCGCTGCGCGAGGTTGTCGACAGCATGTTTGTCACAATCTTTATCGCGTTGTTGGCCACGACCCTGGCGACCCTGATCGCCGCGCCGCTAAGCTTTCTGGCCGCCCGCAACATTACCCGCCGGGGCGCCGTCGGAACCCTCATCTACTATGTCGTCCGGGCCGGCCTGAACATTGCGCGGGCCTTTGATCCGCTGGTGATGGCCATCATCTTTGCCCTGATCGTCGGGTTTGGGAAGCCCTTCGCGGGCGTGCTGGCCCTGCTGGTCGTCACGGTCGCGTCCATCGGCCGGATGTTTGCCGATATCGTCGAGGATATCGATCCCGGCCCGATCGAGGCAGTCAACGCGACGGGGGCGGATCGCCTGCAGAATGTGCGTTATGCGGTCGTCCCTCAGATCATCCCGAACTTCCTGTCGTTCATCATCTATCACTGGGATATTAATATCCGGATCAGCACCATCATCGGTTTTGTCGGCGCCGGCGGCATCGGGCTGTATTTGTTCGAGCGCCTCAACAGCTTCGAGTATCACAAAGCGTCAACGGCGCTGCTGTCAATTGTCATCGTCGTTTGGACGCTGGACTTTATCAGTGCCCAGGTGCGCAAGCGACTGATTTGACGCCTCGATTCGTTGCTGGACGCGATATCCCTGCGGCGAAACTGCGGGGATATCGCGTGCAGCAATCTAACTATGGCAGATAAATCAGAGGATTAATCAGCGTGCCATTCAGACGGATTTCAAAGTGCAGGTGAGGACCAGTGGATTGGCCGGTGCTGCCCATGGCTGAGATTGTCTGTCCTTGCCGGACCGCCTGACCCGCGCCCACAAAGAGCTGGCTGTTGTGCGCGTAAAAGGTCTTAAAGCCATTGCCATGGTTGATGACGACCAGGTAACCATAGCCCACATTACTCCACCCCGCAGACTCAACCACGCCATTGTCGGCGGCCCCAATTGGGACGCCCGTGCCGTTGGCAATATCGAGCGCGCGATGGAAGGCCCAGTAGCCCTGAGAGATGAACCCGCGGGTTGGCCAGATGAAGCGGCCGCGGGCCGCCACCTGCGCCTGGCCCGGCCGGGCCAAAACCACCTGACCCGAAGCTACCTGACCCGAGGCCGTCGAGCGCGGGTTATTGTCGACGACCTGGGCTTCAAAGGGCTTGACCCCGTCGGGAACGACGATGCGCGAACCGATCAGCAGGTTTCCGCCCGAACCCAAATTGTTAAGCGGGGACTTGCGAATGTCGTCGGCCTTAGCTTTGAATTTCTTGGCAATCCCATCGATCGAATCGTCGGATTGCACGGTGTGGAAGATGCCGTCCACGGGCAAGACCGTCAGGATCTGACCGACCGAGAGGAGATCGGGTTGATCCTCAATGTCCTTGTTTGACCATACGATCGTCGTCGGCAGAATGCCAAATCGCGCGGCAATTCCCTCGATCGTGTCACCGGGCTGAACCGTGTAGGTGATGATGCCGCGCCGCTCGTCGGTCTGGCGGACCGTTAGCGGGAGTGCCTGGCGCTGCACGATGCCGGCATCTTGATTGACCACCGCCCCATACGACTGCAACAAGGCGAGGGAGAAAAGCCGTCCGCCGCCGGCCTGAGCGAAGACAGAACCTGGGTCAATCCCCGCGTTTCCCGGCGCGATCAGGCCGGTGTCTTGTGATTCAGGCGAGGGGGTCGCCGGCGGCGCGGGCCGCACCAGGCTGGAACCGGCAAGCGCGACCGCCACGGCAACCACCACAATGATGGCTATGTGAGAGGTGTAGCGCCCGGCGATGACGAGGGCTTGCCAACGAGCTTCGTCAGTACGCAGGTAGCGCAAGAGCGATCGGGCGGTATTTCCCGTCTCGCGGCTTGGCCGCGGCAGAGGAGTCCGGTCTTTCACGCCCAAGGATTGTAACCGCTAGGGCGGGGGCAACCGCGTCCACGGATTGAGCGCTGTGCCGCCAAGCCGCAGCTCGAAATGCAAGTGCGGACCGGTCGATCTACCGACCGAACCCACCGCCGCAATCTGACCGCCCCGGGTCACTTGCTGGCCGCAGCGCACAAACAACTGGCTGGCGTGGGCGTAGAGAGTCTGGTAGCCGTTGCCGTGGTCAATGACGACGTACTGGCCGTAGCCCACTGGCGCGCCTTTTGCGCTCAGCGAGTAACCCGCATAGATGACGGTGCCCGAATCTGCCGCATAAATCGGATCGCCCAGGCGGCCGGCAAAATCAAGCCCGGGGTGGGAGGCGCTGAAGTTGTAGCCGGACAGATAGCGGGTGATTACCGGATAGGCATAGACATTGGTGCCCAGGCGCGGGATGGCAACCTCACCGCAGACCCCGACGCTATAGACTTTTACCCCGCCCGCATTTACCCTGACTTCAACTGGTTTTGGCAATTGCCAGACGATGGTCTCACGCTGGCCGCCGGGCACGAAAATCAGGCGCCCCGTTTGCAGCGTCTCGCTTGCGCGGGCCAGTTGGTTAATCGGTTCAGCGACGAGCGCGGCCTCTCCGACCTTGAGCCGCCGGGCAATCGACTCGACCGTATCGCCCCCCTCAACCGCGACGACGACGCCGTTTGCAGGCGGAATGAGCAACTGCTGGCCAATGCTGAGCATGTCAGGGTCATCTCGAAGGGTGCCGTAGTTCGACCACAGGATCGATTCTGGAGACACGCCGAAGTCGCCGGCGATGCCAAACAGTGTATCGCCCGATTCGACGGTGTAGCTGACGATGCCACGCGCGATGCTGGCCTGGCCCTTGCTTCCGCCCCCGCCCGCGACGAATGCGCGCAAGACGGTGCCGCTCGCCTCGGTCGCCGGATCGCGGAGCTTTTCGAATTCAAGGACACGAGGCGTCGGCGTGAGTGTCTGGCCGAGTCGGATCTCGGAGTTGATCTGTCCCGGCACCGCCGACGAATTCCCGGTGGGGGCGGCGACGATCAGCCCAACGACGACAAGACAGAGGCCAACGGCGACAGCAATCGCCGCGCCGATCGGGAAACGCGGGCTCCGAAACCCAGGGCGTACCGCCCGCGGCGGATGCAACTTACCATAACGACGCCTGACTCCCATTCCGGCATTATAGGAGTGCTATCTGACTTGGCGTCGAAAAGATGAGCGTCTCTTGGCGAGGCCAGGACGCGGGATCAGCCTCGGGCCCAGGGTCCAATCAGGCTGGATCAACCTTGCAGGTGGGCGCAATTTGGGCAGAAAAACGTCGCGGGTAGGCGCTCACGAATCGAGCCGGTCGTGATTCCAAGGCGCCTACCCGCGTCGTTTTTCGAGCACCGAATCTATGGCTCCACAAGCGGTTCTGGCGCCATGACGGCTGGCGGGCTGCTGACCGGCGGCGGCGGAAGCGGGGTCTGGAGCTGGACCAGGCGCGTCATCAGTTCGACCATCGCCCGCGAATTGTGCTCGGTTTCGACGAGCACATGCACTTGATCGCCGGCGGCCATGAACAGGATGTAGGCCAGGATGCCCGCCAGTACGCCGCCAAACCCGACCAGTGTTAGGACAAGCACATTGACGACCGGGCCGCGCAGGCCGAGGCGCCCCAGGCTATCAATCGCCTGCGGCTGAAAGACGTTCACCGTAACTGCATTGGTCAAACCGCCAATGATGGTGCTCAGCAGGCCAATGATGCCCAGGGCAATCGAGATCCAGGCGAACACCTTCATGAGCGAACCAATAAAGCGCAGCGATCCGAACTTGCGTTTAACAACGACTTGATTCATAGCTTTCCTCCGTTGGGTTCCCTGATCATACACAGGTTCCGCATTGGCGTCGACGGAGGAGCTCTTGGCGGGCCGCGATATGCCTCGCCCCGCATCCCGTCGCGGCTATAATCCTCGCGCGGGAACTTATGAACACGGAATTCTTCTATTTTATCGTCGCGACTGTATTGGCCCTGGTTCTACTCATGGTCTGGGTGCTGGTGGCGCTGCCCCAGAAACGCGCGCGCAGCACCCAGCAGGAAGTGCTTGGCCAGCTTAAAGTGGGCGACGAAGTGGTCACGGTCGGCGGCATGATCGGACGGCTGACCTACCTCAATCGCGATGAAGACATGGCCCGGGTTGAGTTCGCAAAGGGGATTGAGATTCGGATTATCCCGTCGGCGATCAGTCATCCGCTCGACATCATGAACCGGATCAAACAGGCTGAGCGGCAGGGTGGCAACCGGCCGGCCAAGGCGAACAAGGCCTAGCGCGTGCGCTTCGACATCTTCACCCTCTTCCCGGGGATGTTCGAGAGCCCGTTTGGCGACAGCATCGTGCGGCGCGCCATCAATGCCGGTCTGATTGGCCTGTTCACTCACAATGTGCGCGATTGGGCCGAAGGCAAGCACAAGATCACCGACGACTACGCCTTCGGGGGTGGGGGCGGGATGGTGCTGAAGCCCGACCCGATCTTTGCGGCGGTGGAAGCCGTCCTGGGGATGCCGGCAGGCGTATCGGACGCTCCCCGCCCGCGCCATGACGGTCCGGTGATTTTGCTTTCGGCGGCCGGTCGCCCTTTTGGCCATCGCGTTGCGCGCGAGCTGGTTGCGCACCCGCGAATTGCGCTGATCTGTGGCCATTACGAAGGTGTCGACGAGCGCGTGCGCGAGCATCTGTGCGATGACGAGATCAGAATCGGCGACTTTGTCCTGACCGGTGGCGAAATCGCGGCGATGGTCATCATCGACGCGGTCTCCCGGCTTGTCCCCGGTGTTTTGCCTGAGTTTGCTCCGTTGGTCGAATCGCATGCCGTGCCGGGCGTGCTCGAATACCCGCAATACACCCGGCCGGCTTCCTTCCGCGGCTGGCGCGTGCCCGAAGTGCTGCTGAGCGGCGACCACGCCCGAATCGCGCGCTGGCGCAAAGCCGAATCGGTTGTCCGCTCGCGCGAGCGGGGCGCCTCCATCCCCCGGATTTGGTGACGTGCTCGGCTTCGTGTGTTTCATCGCCGCCGGAGGTCTGATCGTCGCCCTCGCCCTTGAAGCGCGCTGGCTCTTCCACTTGCCGGCCTTGCGGGCCATGCCGCCGCCGGCCGCGGGCACAGCGCCACGGCTAAGCATCATCATTCCGGCCCGCAACGAGGAGCTGGCCATCGCGCGCAGCGTTACCGCGGCCGCGTCGCAGGCCTATCCGGATTTCGAGGTGATCGTCGTCG
>JBDSIP010000583.1:0-3038 GCA_039917915.1 Thermoflexales bacterium | reverse complement strand
GCCCGCCCCGCGGGAATAGACAAACGGGTGCGGCGCGTTGAACTTTCGAAACTCGCTCGACACACCGCCAGCCAGCGACAATTTTGCTCGCTCAAACAAGGCCCGGGACCGCTCGTGGCTTTTCATTGAGTTTCATTGAACCAGCAATCATGTTGCGTGCCAATAGATCACCGTTCCGCATGGAGAAACGTATCGGGACGATACACGCCGGCGCGCGGGGTAGACTCGCCGAATTCATGCCGAAATCGACCAATCAAGATCCGGCCACGGCCAACAACGCCTACGTCGTGAAACCCGTGCTCAAAGCGCTGCGTGTGCTGGCTGCGCTCGGGGATGCCGGACGCGAGCTCCGGCTGGCCGAAGTCGTCCATCTTGTCAAGCTGCCAAAAGCCACGGTCTACAAGTATTTGAAAACGCTGTGCGTTTCTGGCTTTCTCTCATATGACAAATCGGAAGACACGTATTGGCTGGGCGCCCGGGCCTGGTCGCTTGGCCGCACCGTCGATCCGAGCCTTCGGGTGCGCGAACTGGCCTTTCCGCTCATGCGCGAATTGCGCGATCAATGCGGCGAGACGGTCAATCTGGGCGTGATGAACGGTCCGGACGTCGTCTATCTCGAAATGGCCCAAAGCCGGCATACGCTCCGGATGCAGGCCACCATCGGCGCGCACGATCCGGTGTATTCGACCTCGCTCGGCAAGGCCATCCTGGCCTTCCGTCCGCCGGAGCAATGGCACGCCCACCTCCCGACCCGGATTGCCGCCCGCACCCGGAACACAGTGACGTCGCTTGACGCGTTGCGCCGCGAGCTGGCCGCCATTCGCAAACGCGGCTACTCGATCGATAACGGCGAGAACGAGGAAGGCGCGTGGTGCGTGGGCGCGCCGATCTACGACCAGGATGGCGGGACCATTGCCGCGATCAGCATCTCGGCCGTCGCCAACCGGGTCAGCCGCGATCTCGAGACGGAGTTCGCCCGCCTGATCATGGCCACCGCCGAGATCATTTCGTGCAAGCTTGGCTACAAGAAACCCTAGATGTCATCCTAACGACTCCAGCGAGATCACCATCCCCGCGCTTCGCGCGGGGATGGTGATCTCGCTGAGGATCTTTAGGATAGCTTCTACGCACACGAGGTAGATATGCTCATTGTCGATTCGCACCTTGACCTGGCCTGGAATGCGATGTCGTGGGAACGCGACCTGCTCCAGAGCGTGAACACGATCCGCCAGATTGAATTGCCGGGCACGGCCGGCAAATCGCGGGCCATGAACACGGTCGCCCTGCCCGAGATGCGCGAGGGGCGGGTATTTCTGTCTTTCGCCACGCTGCTTTCGCGCAATACTGGCCACCGCGGCCAGGGCATCGACTATGCCTCGGTCGCCCAGTGCCACGCCGCGGCCAGGGGCCAGCTCGCCTGGTATCGCCACATCGAGAAGGCCGGCCACATCAGCATGATCGAGACCCTGGCCCAGCTCGACGCGCATGTCGCGGCCTGGCAGGCCTGGGAGAAGAAACGCCCGGCCAGAACCGCCAGCCAGCCACCGCTTGGGCTGGTGCTGTCGATGGAGGGCGCCGACCCGATCACAACCCCGGGCGAACTGGCCGAATGGCACACTCTTGGCCTGCGCCTGCTCGGCCCGGCGCATTACGGCCCGAATCGATATGCAGGCGGGACCGGGACCGAGCGGCCGCTCACCGCCGGGATTGGCCCGGCTCTGCTCAAGGAGATGCGCCGGCTCAACATCGCGATGGACTGCACCCATCTGTGCGACGAGGCCTTCTGGCAGGCGGTCAAGATCTACGATGGCCCGCTGCTGGCCAGTCATCAGAACGCCCGCGCCCTGGTTCCTTACCAGCGCCAGTTCACCGATGCCCAGATCAAGGTCATTCTCGAGCGCGATGGCGTGCTCGGCGCGTCGTTTGACGTAAGCATGGTCCGGGCCGGCTGGCAGCTCGGGAGCTGGAACAACGTCACCCACGAGAAGCCGGTGATGATGCGCGAGATCATCGATCACATCGACCACATCTGCCAGCTCGCCGGCACGTCCCGGCACTGCGCGTTGGGCACCGACCTCGACGGCGGTTTTGGCCGCGAGGGCTCGCCCAACGATCTGAACACTATCGCGGACCTGCAGAAGATGTCGGGACTGCTGGCCGAGCGCGGCTACGCCCAGGCCGACATCGACGGGATCATGCACGGCAACTGGCTGCGCTTTTTGCGAACGCTGTGGGGTTGACCGAGGAACGGCATCGGCGCTTCGCGCCGATGCCGTTCCTCGGGTATCCTCGCCTGATATTGGAAGAACCGCTTCCCATCTACGCTGCCCTCCCCGAGCTGCGGGCGCGCCTGAGCGCCGGCAGCCTGGTCATCGCGCAGGCCCCGCCCGGCGCGGGCAAGAGCACCGTGCTGCCGCTCGCGCTGCTCAATGAGCCGTGGCTCATCGGCCAGCGCATCCTCATGCTCGAGCCGCGCAGGCTGGCGGCCCGCTCGGTCGCCGCGCGGATGGCCCACACCCTGGGCGAGCCGGTCGGCCAGACTGTTGGCTACCACGTGCGCTTTGAGCGCCGGGCCGGCCCGCGCACCCGGATCGAAGTCGTCACCGAGGGCATCCTCACCCGCCACATGCAGGCCGACCCGGGGCTCGAGGGCGTGGGTCTGGTCATCTTCGATGAGTTTCACGAGCGCAGCCTCGACGCCGATCTCGCCCTGGCCCTGTGCCGGGACGCCCAGCGCCACCTGCGCGAGGACCTGCGCGTGCTGATCCTGTCCGCAACGTTGGACGCGGATGCGCTCGAGGCTGCCCTCGACGATCCGCCGATTGTCACCGCCAGCGGGCGCCAGTTTCCAATCACGGTGAACTACATCGCCAGCGATCCCGCAGGCCCGCTTTCGATCGCAACCGCCAGCGCCATTGCGCGCGCGCTTGACGAGCACACGGGAGATGTGCTCGCCTTCTTGCCGGGAATGAACGACATTCTGCGCGCGCAGGCTCTCATTGCGGAGCGCCACCCGGACGTTGCCGTGCTGCCCCTGC
>JBDSIP010000582.1:0-7388 GCA_039917915.1 Thermoflexales bacterium | reverse complement strand
CGAAACGCCAACAACCATGTTGTTGAGCAGCGAGCGGCTCAGGCCGTGCAGCGAGCGCTGATCGCGCTCGTCCGAGCCGCGGGCGACCGTGGTCACCCCGCCATCGACTTTGATCGTCATACGCGGGTCGAAGCTTCGCTTCAACTCGCCTTTTGCGCCCTTGACAGTGACCGTGGCGCCGTCGACTTTGATGTCGACGCCCTTGGGCACCGTGATGGGCATCTTTCCAATCCGGGACATAGGTTACCTCTACGCTTCGTAGCCGGCGTTCGCAAGCGAACGCAAGGCTAATACACGTAACACAATACTTCGCCGCCCACACCCAGGCGGCGGGCCTGGTTGCCGGTGATGACGCCCTTCGGCGTCGATAGGACCGCGATACCGATGCCGTTCAGCACCCGCGGAATCTCGTCTTTGCCGCAATACATGCGGCGGCCGGGCTTGCTGATCCGGCGCAGATTTGTGACAACCGCTTTGCGCTGGCGGCGCTCGCCGACGTAGCGCAGCGTCAGGGACAGCGACTTGCGCGGCCCGGTCTCGACGGCCGCGACGGCCTCGAGGTAACCCTCTTCCTTGAGGATCTCAGCGACGCGCGCATTGAGCGCGCTGGAGGGCACTGCCACCGTCGGATGACCGACGGCCGACGCGTTCTTGATGCGGGTGAGCATATCGCCCAGTGTGTCCGAAACCATGCTTCTCCTTCGCCTACCAGGACGCCTTGCGCACGCCGGGGATGAGTCCGCTCAGCGCCATCTCGCGAAAGACGATGCGGGATACGCCGAACTTGCGCATGAAGCCGCGCGCGCGGCCCGACACCATGCAGCGGTTGCGGATGCGAACCTTGTACTTGCGGCGCTGCTCTCGATACAGTTGACAGGTCTTGGCCATTGTTTTGTCTCAGCTTCGCCCGTTCTTCGCCTTTCCGGCGCAGAGCGGGCCTATCTTCCTTATTTCCCTGGCTTGGTGAATGGCATGCCGAACTGCCGGAGCAGCTCGCGCCCTTCATCGTCGGACTTGGCCGACGTCACGATTACAACTTCGAGCCCGCGCACCTTGTCGATCTTGTCGTATTCGATCTCCGGGAAGATCAACTGCTCTTTGACCCCAAGCGTGTAATTGCCGCGCCCGTCAAAGGTGTCCGGCGAAACGCCGCGGAAGTCACGCATCCGGGGGAGGGCCAGGTTGACCAGGCGGTCCAGGAAGTCATACATCCGGGCCCCGCGCAGGGTGACCTTCACCCCGACCGGGCGGCCTTCGCGCAGCTTGAACGCGGCGATCGACTTGCGCGCGAGAACGACCACCGGCTTTTGACCGGCGATCTGCGCAATATCCTTGACCGCAAAATCAACCGCCTTCGGGTTGTCGTTCGTCTCGCGACCAATCCCGCTGTTCAACACGATCTTCTCGACCTTGGGCACCTGCATCGCGTTCGAATAACCGAACAGCTTGATGAGGGCCGGGCGGACGTCATCCGCGTATTTTTTGTGCAGGTCTGCCATGGCTACCCAATGACCTCGTCATGCTTGTTCGAAAAGCGCTTCTTCTCGCCATTTTCGATCAGATAGTTCACCCGGGTGGCCTTGCCGCTGGGGGTAATGAGCTTGACGTTGGACACGTCAATGGGCATCTCCACCTTGACCAGGCCGGTCTGCGTCGCGCGCAGATTCGCCGAGCGCTGGCGCTGATGCTTCTCGACCTCGTTCACCCCGCGCACCACGATCTTATTCTTGGCGGGCAACGTGCGCACCACTTCGCCGCGCTTGCCGCGATCGTTGCCATTCAGCACGATCACGGTATCGCCTTTCTTAATTTTCATCAGAGCACCTCCGGCGCGAGCGAGATGATCTTCATGAAACCGCGGTCGCGCAGTTCGCGCGCCACCGGCCCGAAGATGCGCGTCCCGCGCGGGTTCTCGCCGTCCTCAGCCAGGATCACGGCCGCGTTGTCATCGAAGCGGATGTATGACCCGTCAGCGCGGCGATACTCCTTCTTGACCCGGACGATGACGGCCTTGACGACGCTCGACTTCTTGACGTCGGCGGTCGGGCTGGCCGACTTCACCGTGGCCACGATCACGTCGCCGACGGCCCCGTAGCGGCGCCGGTCGCCGCCGCGCACTTGAATGCACAACAGCTCCTTTGCGCCGGTATTGTCTGCAACCTGCAGACGAGATTCCTGCTGAATCATCGCTAGTCTCCCTTCTTGATCACCTGCACGAGCGCCCAGCGCTTGTTGGCGCTGATCGGCTTCGTTTCGATAATCTCGACGGTGTCGCCTTGCTTGGCCGTTCCGGTGTCATCGTGGGCCTGGTAGCGCTTGCTGCGCCGCAGAACCTTTTTGTAGAGCGGGTGCCGAATGCTGCGCTCCACATTCACGACGATCGTCTTTTCCATCTTGTCGCTGACTACGACGCCGGTCAACCGGCGGCGGCGATCTTCGCTGCTCATTTCGCACCTCCAGCCAGCGGCTGCGCCGCCGCCTGCAACTGGGCCGCCAGTTCGCGCTGGCGCAGAATGGTCTTCATCTTGGCGATATTCCGCCGCACATGTCGAATGCCATTCGTATCCTTGAGTTGACCTGACGCCCGCTGAAATCGCAGGTTGAAAAGCTCGCGATAACTATCCTCGAGCTTGGCCTTGATTTCGGGGGACTGCATCCCGGCGATCTCCTTCGCTTCCATGGTTTCCTTGTCGCGATCAGGGACTCCCGATGACGATCGTGTTCACGATGCGCCTTCGGGAATCTCCGACCATTCCGGCTATCCCTGCGCTTCCTTCGACACGAATTGCGCCTTAATCGGCAGCTTGTAAGCAGCCTGCACCAGCGCCACCTTTGCGATCTCGGCGGTGACGCCCGATACCTCAAACATGACCCGGCCCGGCTTGACCACAGCCACCCAGTGATCGACCGACCCCTTGCCTTTGCCCATCCGCGTCTCGGCGGGCTTGGCCGTAATCGGCTTGTCCGGGAAGATGCGAATCCACATCTTGCCGCGCCGCTTCATCTCGCGCACGATCACGCGCCGGACGGCCTCGATCTGACGGGCGGTGACCCAACCCGGCTCGATGGCCTGCAGGCCATAGTCACCCGCAGTCACTTCAACGCCGCCCTTGGCCTTGCCGGTCATCCGGCCGCGTTGCTGTTTGCGGAACTTCACTCTTTTCGGCATCAACATGATTTGCCTCTTTTACCGCTGTTCCTTCGCGGGCGCCTGCTGCGTGCGCGACGGCCGCGAGAGTTCCTCGCGCGGCAGATCGGGCAGCACGTCGCCCTTGTAGATCCACACTTTCACACCGATCTGGCCGAACGTCGTCAGCGCTTCGCCGCGGGCGAAGTCGATGTCGGCCCGCAGCGTGCTGCGGGGAATCCGGCCTTCCATAACCTTGTCGGTGCGCTTCATGTCCGAGCCGTTGAGCCGGCCGGCCACTTCGATCTTGACGCCCAGGGCGCCCCGCTGCATCGTCGCCTGCGCGGCCTTGCGCATCGCCCGCATGTGCGGGATACGGCGCTCGAGCTGCTGAGCGATGTTGTCAGCCACAAGCGCCGACACCAGGTCGGGCTTGGTGATCTCATTGATGTCGAGCTTGACCTTCTTGCTGGTCAGGCGCTCGATTCCTTCGCGCAGGCTCTTGACCGCCGCGCCTTTGCGCCCGATCACCACGCCCGGGCGGGCGGTGTGCACGGTCACATGCAGCTGATTCGGCGGGAAGCGCTCGATGATGATGTCGCTCACCCCGGCCTTCTCCATCTCGCGCATCAGATACTTGCGGAGGTCATAGTCCTCTTTCAGGAGCTTCGTGTAGTCGCGCTTGGGCGCGAACCACTTGCTCTTCCAGTCGCGAATGATCCCGATCCGGAAGCCGTAAGGATGTACTTTTCGTCCCATGTGTGTTGCCTTCGGCGCGACAGCCCGCGCCGTATCGGTTACTCCGATTCCTTCTCCGAGACCACGACGCTGACGTGCGAGCTGCGGCGAATGATCGGGCGGAAGCGCCCGCGGGCCGCGAAGCGCCGCCACTGGCGCAGAGGCGCCCCGTCGACGGTGATCGCGCTCACGATCAGATCGTCGGCGCTCATCTGCTTGTTTTCAACCGCGTTTGCCACGGCCGAAGCGATCGCCTTGCTGATCGGCTCCGCGGCTGCCTTCGGCGTAAAGCGCAGCAGGGAGATCGCCTCAGTCGCCTTTTTGCCCCGCACGAGATCCGCGACCAGGCGCATTTTCTGCGGGGAGATCGGGATGTCCCGGGAAATCGAGACCGCGGCCTGAGTGCCGACTTTGGAAGCCAGTCTGGTTGACATATTAAGCCGCCGCTCCCGCTGTCTTCTCTTCCTTGGCGACGTGCCCGCGGAAGGTTCGGGTGGGGGCAAATTCGCCCAGTTTGTGGCCGACCATATTCTCGGTGATGTAGATCGGAATATGGCGCCGCCCATCATGGACGGCGATCGTGTGCCCCACCATCTGCGGGAAGATCGTGGATGCGCGCGACCAGGTCTTGACGACCTTCTTCTCGCTCTTGGTGTTCATCCCCTCGATCCGCTTGAGCAGCTTGGGGTCAACGAACGGGCCTTTCTTAAGTGACCTTGACACGTTCTATCTCCTTATTTGCGCCGGCGCACAATCATGACGTTGGTGCGCTTGTTGCGCCGCGTCTTGCGCCCAAGCGCAGGCTTGCCCCAGGGCGTGCGCGGACCGGGCAGACCAATCGGTGTGCGGCCTTCGCCGCCTCCATGTGGATGGTCGCGCGGGCTCATCGCTGTGCCGCGAACGGTCGGCCGGATGCCGAGATGGCGCTTCTTGCCCGCCTTGCCGAGTTTGATGTTGCCGTGGTCGGTGTTGCCCACCTGCCCGACCGTGGCCATGCAACGCTGGAGAACCAGGCGCATTTCGCCGCTGGGCAGGCGCACGGTGGCGTACTCGCCTTCCTTGGCCAGCAGCTGCGCGCCCACACCGGCCGAGCGGACCATCTGCCCGCCCTTGCCCGGGCGAAGCTCGATGTTGTGAATCATCGTGCCGACCGGCATGTTGGCCAGCGGCAACGCATTCCCGACCTTGGCCTCGGCGGTCGGGCCGCTCGAGATCATGTCGTCGACCTTCAGGCCGATAGGGGCAATGATGTAGCGCTTCTCGCCGTCGGCGTAGAAGAGCAGTGCAATACGGGCCGAGCGGTTCGGATCGTATTCGATCGTCGCCACGCGGGCCGGCACGCCGAACTTGTCGCGCTTGAAGTCGATGATGCGATACGCCCGCTTCTCGCCGCCGCCACGATGGTGGACGGTGACTTTGCCGCGGAAGTTGCGCCCGCCGCTCTTGCGCAGATCGGTAACAAGCGACTTCTCAGGCTCGCTGGCGGTGATGTCGCTGTAATCGTCCAGCGCCATGCCGCGCCGGCTCGGTGTCGTGGGTTGGAATTTTCTGATCCCCATGGATTACGCCACTCCTTCGAAGAGCGCGATTCGATTGCCTGCTTTGACCTGGACCACCGCTTTTTTCCACTGCGAAACGCGCGTGATCTGGTTCTGCGTGGCGCCACGCGTGCGCGGGTTGCGCTTGCGCTTGGCGGGCATGACCAGCAGATTGACCCGGGTGACTGTGACGTTGAAGGCGAGCTCAACCGCCTCTTTGATCTGGGCTTTGTTGGCCTTGGGATCCACGGCGAAACAGTACTGCGGCTGCTCGTAGCCAGCCTGCCACTGGGTCTTCTCGGTGATGAGCGGTTTGAGGAGAACCTGATACGGATGCATCGCTTACTCCTGTCCCAGCCACGCGTCGATCTTGCCGAGCGCGTCCTTGTCGATCACCAGCTGATGGCAGATGAAGATATCGCGGATGTTGAGATACGCGGCCTGCAGCGACTGCGCGTTGGGCAGGTTCGCCACCGACTTCTCAACATTGACATTCCGGCCGCCCAGCACAATCAGCGGGCGGGTGGTGCCCAGTTTGCGCAGCGCCATGTTCAGATCGCGCGCCTTTGGGGCGACCATCTCGAGCGTGTCGACGACGATGATCTGCTGGTCGGCGGCCTTTTGCGACAGCGCGCTGCGCACAGCGGCGAGGCGCATCTTGCGCGGCATATCAACGTTGTACGAGCGCACGACCGGGCCAAAGGCCACGCCGCCGCCGCGATGATGCGGCGCCTTGCGGCTGCCCTGGCGGGCGTTGCCCGTGCCCTTCTGCTTGAAGAGCTTCTTGGTTGTGCGATCGACCTCGGCCCGAGTCTTGGCCTTGTGGGTGCCCAGGTGGGCGTTCGCCATTTGGCGCAGGTAGGCCTGGTGCATGAGCGGCTGGCTGACCGGGGCCTCAAAGACCTTCGCGTTCAGCTCAACTTCGCCCAGTTCCTCACCGGCCAGGTTGCGTAGTGCTACTTTCATTTCGCCTTTAGCGCATCGCAGCGCTCCCGCCCAAAGGCGGAAGCGCGCGCAGGGTTTACTGCTTGCGCCCCTCCTGAATCACGACGATCCCGCCATTGGCCCCCGGCACGGCGCCGGCAACAGCGATCAGATTGCGCTCCGGGTCCACCATCAGCACCTTGAGATGCGACGATGTTTTCTGCGTGTTGCCATAGTGGCCGGCCATTTTCTGGCCCTTCTCGACCCGGCCCGGCGTGGTGCCGGAGCCGATCGAGCCAGGCGCGCGCTCGCGGTCGGAGGCGCCGTGGGTCTTCTTTTGGCGATGGAACCCGTGGCGCTTGATGTTGCCGGCGAAGCCGCGACCCTTCATGGTCCCGACCACGTCGACATACTCGCCCACGGCGAAGACATCGCACTTGACCGTACCGCCCTCAACCAGTTCGGTTGGCTGCTTGGTGCGCGCCTCGATCAGGCGCTTGAGCGGCGGCACGCCTTCCAGCGCACGGCGATTGGGATGCTTCTCGTTCGGCTTGAGCTGCCCCAGATGGCCGAGCTCGCCGCGCGTCAGCGCGCCCTTCTTGCGGACCTCGCCAAAACCGAGCTGGGCGGCGTTGTAGCCGTCCTTCTCCAGGGTCTTGACCTGGGTCACGTAGTTGGGGCCGGCTTCAATCACCGTTGCGCCCATGACATTGCCCTTCTCATCGAAGAGCTGAGTCATCCCCACTTTGCGTCCAATAATCTTCTTCATGTCAGTGTTTCGCCCGCCGGGCCGCCCAAAGGCGGTTGCAGCGCGCTGCGATCTACAGCTTGATCTCGATGTCGACGCCCGCCGGCAGATTCAACCGCATCAGCGTGTCAATCGTCTTTGAATCCGGATCAAGCACGTCGATCAACCGCTTGTGCGTGCGGATCTCGAAATGCTCGTGCGAATCCTTGTCGATAACCGGCGATCGGCGCACGGTATAGCGCTCGATCCGGGTCGGCAGAGGCACCGGGCCCACCACCGTCGCGCCAGTGCGCTCCGCAGTCTCGACGATCCG
>JBDSIP010000581.1:0-3051 GCA_039917915.1 Thermoflexales bacterium | reverse complement strand
GTCGGTCCGCTGAAAACGTTCGCGCATGGACGCATCGGCGAAGACGATCCGCCAACCGAGTTCGGCCGCCGCTCCGCCAAGCGCTTGCGCGACGCGCGGGCCGTCAATCTGCGCGATAACGGTGTATGTAACTCCTTTCGGCGGCGTCGTCATAGGCGGGAATCCCAACGCCGCTCCGGGCGGCGGCGCAGGAGCAGATATACGAGCGCGGCCCCGGCAGCGATCAACGCGCCGAGGGGTATGGGCAGGTTGCCGGGCAGGACCCGTAAGTCGATTGCAGCGATGCTGGTAAGCGCCGTTACCGCGGCGAAGAGGACCCGCGTGTCCGGCAGCGCCCACGCGAATGCGGCGCCCTGCTGCGCATAGAAATACAGGGGCAGGCACAGCAGCGCGAGCACCGCAAGACCGAGCGATGACATGACCGTCGTGATCGCCTGGAGCACATCCTCGAGTGCTGCCGCCGTCATCCCAACCAGCAGGCTCGCAACGGCAAACACCGTCGCGGCATCGCGGGCGGTCTCATCGTAGAAGGGCGCCACCAGCCCGCCCGGCACGGAGGTCAGCGAGAGCTCATGGCCTCGACCCAGGGCAAAGAATGCCGCGGCGCCGGCCAGAATAAGCGCGCTGCCGGCCAGTGCCCGCCACCCGCCGGCCGAAACGCACAAACCGGCGACAGCGATCAGAAGCAGGGCGATCCCACCCACGACCGGCATGCGTTGGGCGCGTTCCATGTTCAGCCTGACCTCACGCGCGGCTTCGGCGGCTGACGTCATCGAAATGTACAGAGACTGGTAGGCGCTTTCGCTTCCAGCGCTGATCATGGGTTGCGCGCCGCGATATAGCTCGGCGGCGAAGCGCGGGCGGCGGATGACCTCGCTCCAGGCTTCATAAAACGTCGCAAGCTGGGTGGCCGATGCTTCCAGCGGCGCGGGTTGCAGCGCCGCCGACAGGATCTGCCCCTGGGCCTGGGCGGGCATGCCAAGTCCGGCCAGCGCCGCGATCGTTGGAGCGAAGGCGGTCGCTGCCGCGCTCAGGCGCGCGCCCGGACGGATGCCGAGGCCGGCCATGACCAGGGGAATCCGGGCGATGGCCTCTTCGTCGCCGCCGTCGGAACCATCCGACAGCACCCCGCGATCGGCAACCACGACAAGCGCCGCAGTTGCCCGTGGGCCGGGCACCGAGACGGATCCGGCAATGACCCGGAGGGCCGCGTCGACCCGTTCGACGGATCGGGCGTCGGCGCGGTTTGTCATTCCTTCCAGCTCGACGACGACCAATTGGGCGTTTGTCAGCCTGTCGTTGATGACCTCGACCGCGGCTCGCGCCACCTCAGCATCGACATCGCCACTGGTTGGCGCCGGCGCAAGGTCGAATCGCTGAATGTCGTTGTCCAGAACATCCTCCCAAATCTGTCCGCCGATCACGACAGTATTTCGGCGGGCCGCCAGCGCGCGCCGCAGCACGGTGTCCGGCGCGACCTTGCCGATCGTATCGTTGGTCGTAAAGCCGTGGATTTCGGGAGTCGCGCCAGACAGAAGCGTCATCCAGGCTGGGACGCTATAGGTTGGCGCCGGCAGGGTCAGGACAATATCGGCGCCCTGTTCGCGTAACGCATTCAAGGTCGGCATGCTTCGCGAGACATCCAGCCGCAGATCACGGATGATGACAACGACCACCCGGCCGGACATGGGGCTCGCAGGCGTGCCCGCCACGGTGGGGGCCAGATACGGGCTGGTGTAGCGCTGATAGCGTTGCCACAGGTCATCCCGCATGGCCTCAGCCAGCGCACCCGCAAGGGTGAGCGCGAGGATGAGGACGAGCCCGAAATAGCGGCGCAGCATGGTGGAGAGACGCAACTCTAGCATCCCAAGACTGCCGACGGTAGAATTCGGCCATGCCCAGGCATCTACTATCGTTGACCGACATCAGCCCGGCCGAGATCAAGGAGTGGCTCGATCTCGCCATCAAGATGAAGGAGGAGACACGCGCCGGCGCTTCCCGTCCGCTGCTGCGCGATAAGACGCTGGCGATGCTGTTCACAAAGTCATCGTTGCGCACGCGCGTATCGTTTGAGATGGCCATGCGTCAGCTTGGCGGCTATGCGTTTTACATCGGCCCGGACGAGGCGAAGATGGGCCAGCGCGAATCGCCGGCCGACATCGCTCGTGTGCTCTCCCGCTACACCGACGCCATTATGGCCCGTGTATATTCTCACGCCGATATCCTGGAGCTGGCCGAGTACTCGTCCGTGCCCGTCATCAACGGCCTGTCCGACACCGAGCACCCGTGCCAGGCCCTGGCGGACGTGATGACCATCATCGAGCGCAAGGGGGACTTGCGCGGGGTCAATGTCGCGTTTGTCGGCGACGCAAACAATGTCGCCATCTCGCTTGCCTATGCTGTGACCATGCTCGGAGGCCATCTCAGTGTGGCGTCGCCGCCAGGCTACCAGCTGCCCGCCCATGTCGCGGCGCGGGCCGAAGCGTACGCAAAGGAGACCGGCGGTTCGATTACGCAAACGGCCAATCCTCATTCGGCGGTCGAGGACGCCGAAGTGGTCTATACCGACGTATGGGTGAGCATGGGTCAGGAAGCTGAAGCCGAGGCCCGGATGAAGATCTTCCCGCCGTATCAGGTGAACGGCGAGTTGCTCGCGGGCGCGCGGCCCGGGGCAATCGTGATGCATTGTCTGCCCGCCCATCGCGGTCAGGAAATCAGCGGCGAGGTCGCCGACGGACCTCAGTCCGGGCTGTGGGACCAGTCGGAAAATCGCCTGCACGCCCAAAAGGCCGTGCTGGTCAGGCTGATGGTCGGATGACCGAGCTTCCCTGGATCCTGCAACGGCTGAACGGCCTCGCGATCGTTGACATCGCGCTGGTCGCGCTGGTGGTGTTCTTTGCGCTGTATCTGGTGCGGGCCACCCAGGCTGTGCCGTTGCTGCGGGGCTTGATGGTCCTCGTCATCATCGGCGCGATTCTGGGCGGCCTGTCACAGTTGCCAACGTTCGGTCTGATTATGCGGGCGCTGATTCCAGCGCTGCTTGTTGCGATC
>JBDSIP010000580.1:0-11482 GCA_039917915.1 Thermoflexales bacterium | reverse complement strand
GAAACCGCGGTCGATGCGCCCGCCATGTCGCTGCTGCCCGGCGCGCACGAGAAGCTCTCGGAGCTCTTGGCCCAGCGCAACATCCAGAACCATGGATTGCGGGTTTTCGTATCCGGCGGCGGCTGCTCGGGCTTGCAGTACGGGATGGCCTTCGAAGCGGCGCCACGTGATTTTGACACCGTCATTGAGCAAGCGGGTGTGAAGCTCTTCATTGATCCCACCAGCCTGATGTATCTCTCCGGCGCGACGATCGACTATGTCGATTCGCTGATGGGCGCGGGCTTCAAGATCGAGAATCCGAACGCCGTTTCGGCCTGCGGCTGCGGCAGCTCGTTCAAGACCAAGGGCTCCGGCGACGCGGATGCCGAGGGCGGCTGCGGCGAAGGCTGCTCCTGCGGCGGGCACTAGAGGTTCTGCGTTGAGTTTTCTCTTCAAAAAAGACAGACTATCCCAGCCCGCCGACAGCGCTGCCAAGCAGCCCAGACGCTTGTGGCTGGATCTGGGTGATCTGGGCGACCTGGTGAATCCAGCCGGCCCGCACGAGCAGTGGCAGGACCACGGGATGGGCTTGCTCCGGACCATCCTCAAGAAAAACGGCATCGAGACCGAGAGTTTTTCGACCCGCCAGTGCACGTCATGGGAAGAAGTCGAGCGGCGCATGAAGGGCTTTGACATGCTCATCATGAACGTGCGGAGCTACACTTTTCCGGTCGCCTATCGATCCGCCAAGATTTTCAAGAAGGTCAACCCCAAAGGCATCGTTCTTGCCGGCGGGATGCACGCCACGGTCGCCCTCGATGAGATGACGGCGATCGAAGAGTTCGACAAGATTTGCCAGGGGCCGGGCGAGAACGTCATCGTCAACCTGGTCAGCCACCCGGAAGCCTTTCCGCGAGTCATCCTTGGCGTTGGCGCAAAGAGCATGGACGAGTGGCCGATGATCGATCGCACGTTGTGGCCGAAGCCGGCCAGCCGCAAACTGGCCGAGAAATTCCACTGGCCCCTCGAGCCCGAGAGCGGATGGGGACCGCCGGGGGTCGTGACGATGTTGACCAGCCGGGTGTGCCCCTGGCAGTGCGTATTCTGCAACGAGAACAGCTATATCCCGAACATGGGCCGGCGCAGCGTTGATGCCGTCATCGACGAGTTGAACTTCCTTGACACCCATCACGGGCCGGTCGGCTCGGTCGTCATCCACGATTCGATGTTTTTCCAGAATCCGACCTGGCTGAAGGAGTGGGTCGAGAAATACCCCCGCAAGGCCAACAAGCTGTGGCCATATTGGGCAGCAGCCCGGGCCGACACGGTGCGCCAGTGGCCGGACCTGTTTGAGGCCGTGGTCCGCGAGACGAACTGGAACACAGTATCCATCGGCTTTGAGAGTGGCAGCGACCGGGTGCTCAAAATCATCAATAAGGAATGCACCGAAGAGGATAACTACTACGCGATCGATCTGCTCACCCGTATCGGCGACGACATGGAGCGGAAAGGGCAGAAACCGCCGGTGTTCTGGTCGAACATCATGCTCGGCATTCCAGGCGAGACACGTGAAGACGCTTTCAAGACCATGCGGATGGTGAAGTACACCAAGCGCATCATGCCCTCGATTTCGTTCTACGCCCCCTACCCCGGCTCGGCGCTGGGCAACCAGTTGATCGCCGAGGGGAAGAGCCGCATGACGAAGGAGAACTACCACCGGTTCCCGGACGATGAAAAAGTGAAGGGCGTGGACTATCAGTTCTACCGCGACCTGCTGGCCGGGAAATACGACACCGATGTCAACCGCGGGCTGCCGCTCATTCATCAGACGCGCAAGAATTACCGGGACGCTCTGGTCAAGGCCTAGATGAGCAGTTTCAGCAATCCGCACTTCATGTATCTGTTTGCGCTGAAGAGCAAGCCGGGCAAACGCCGCCTGGCCTATGGCCAGTCGCCTGAAGACGCGCTGACGACGCTGAGCTTCCGCTGCACGCCCGAGGAGATGGACGACATCATCCGGGACGACTTTCAGAAGATTCATCAGCGCGAGCTCCAGCAGTACGTGCACCTGCTGGGCTGAGCGACGCTCCATCTCATCCGAGCAATACGCCAGGACAGTCAGATTCAGCTTGGCATACAGGCGATGGCGGCCAACATCTATGCTGGCATCCCCGCGAAAGCGCTGATCAGCATGCGCCTTTCGGAACGGGTGAGCAGCCAAGCCATGACAGCGGCCTCGCAGGCCCCGGCTGGCTGGCCAAAACCGACGGCCACGGAGATGGGTATACAGGTCTGCGGTCTCGCGGGCCTAACGACCCGCGTAGAGCGCCTGGTGGCATCGCGTAGCCGCATTCGTCGGGGGGCATGATCAGCGTCCGCGCGCTCTCAGGTCCGCAGCGCCGAATGCTCGCCCACATCGCGGGCGGCGCGCGGCTTAAGGATCACCGTGACATCGAGGGGGGAAAGCGCTACATCCTCACTGTCAGTACGGCTGACGAAATCGTGGTGAAGGCGGGTTTGGTCGAGGGGTTGGTCGAGCGCGGATTGATCGATAGCAACAAGAAGTTCCCGAGCGCCACCTATTGGCTCACCGACGCCGGCAAGCGCGCGGTGGCAGACATGGCGGCCGATCGGCACGGGCCGCTGAATACGTAAGTGAAGGGTGTGTATAATCCTCGTTCTCCCCGGGGAATGGCGCAGCCTGGTAGCGCGCATGGTTTGGGACCATGAGGTCCCGGGTTCAAATCCCGGTTCCCCGACTGCCGCGCTCAGTCCCCTCCCTGGTTCTGCAATACGGGCGGATGGAGGATTCCTGACGGCTCGTCCGCAGGCCCGATGTATCCGAATCGGGCCCAGGCGCCAAAGCAGCGCGGCACGCCAGACACACAATGGCGCATGATCACCTCAATCGGCCGCGGAAATCTTGTCCAGCCTTCATCGACGTGGTCCCGAATGCGACTCCCTTAAGACAAACACGATGGCAGAGACTCGAATACAACCGGATCGCAACCTTGCGTTGGAACTGGTCCGCGTGACCGAGGGCGCTGCCCTGGGCGCGGGGCGCTGGATGGGCCGGGGCGACAAAATCGGCGGTGACGCGGCCGCGGTCAACGCCATGCGAGCGGTGCTCAACGACGTCGGGATGGATGGCGTCGTCGTCATCGGCGAGGGCGAGAAGGACGAAGCCCCGATGCTTTTCAACGGCGAGAGGCTTGGCACGGGCGTTCCGCCTGAGGTCGATATCGCGGTGGATCCGATCGATGGCACTCGTTTGCTCAGCACCGGCGGCGGCGGCGCCATTGCGGTGGTCGCGCTGGCCGAGCGCGGCAAGATGTTCCGGCCGACCACTTTTTATATGGACAAGATCGTGGTGGGGCCGGACTGCGTAGGCGTGATTGACATCGAGGCGCCCCCAGCCGCCAACATCCGGGCCGTGGCGCGGACGAAAGGCATGGCCCTCAGCGCTGTCACCGTGTGTATTCTGGACCGGCCCCGGCATGCGGAACTGATCAAGAAAGTGCGGGCGACCGGCGCGCGGATCAAACTCATCATGGACGGCGACGTGGCTGGTTCGCTCCAGACGGCAATTCCGGAGTCGGGCGTCGACATCTTGATGGGGATCGGCGGCACGCCTGAAGGCGTCATTACCGCGGCAGCCATGCGCTGCATGGGCGGCGAGATCCAGGGCCGGCTGTGGGCGCGAGATGACGTCGAACGCGCGGCGGCGGGGCCCGAGCTCGACCGCATCCTCGACACGAATACGCTTTGCGGCGGCGAGTCCGTGTTCTTTGCCGCCACCGGCATCACCAGCGGCGAACTCCTAGAGGGCGTCCGCTATACCGCAACGGGCGCTCACACCTTTTCGATGGTGATGCGCGCCAAGACCGGCACCGTCCGCTACATCGAATCCCATCATCGTCTCGACAAGATCGAAATGCTGACCCGTTCCTCCAACAAATAACTCATGAGCCGAAATCGATTCAACGCCTATTCAGAAGAACCTGAGCCTGGGGACGAGCTTCCACCGCCGCGCATGCCCGGCGACGATCTCCCGCCGCTGCCGGGCCAGCCCGACGCTGGACGCCGGGGCGGCCGCCCAAAGAGCATGTTCGACATGGCCGTACTCGATCGCGAGACGCTGGGCGAGCTGCGCGAACGGGCCAAAGACCTGAATGTGGCCGGCGCGAGCAAGCTGAAAAAGGATGACCTCATCATCCGGTTGATGGAAGCACAGGCCGTGCGGCAGGGGATGGAACTGCGCGGCGGCGTGATCGACATCGTCGACGACAACATCGGGTTCCTGCGCTCGGAGCACTACATGCCCGGGCCGGACGACATCTATGTGTCGCCGTCCCAGATCAAACGCTTTGGGTTGCGCACCGGCGACCTGGTTGTTGGCCAGGTGCGGCCGCCCAAGGACAGCGAGAAATTCTTCAGCCTGCTCCGGGTCGAGGCCGTCAACGGACAGGACCCTGAGGCAGCCAAGAACCGCCCGCACTTCGAGAAGCTCACCCCGATCTTTCCGACTGAACAGTACGATTTGGAGACACCGGGCAAGACGTCGATGCGGCTATTGAATCTGGTGGCGCCGATCGGCAAGGGCCAGCGCGGTCTGATCGTGGCCCCGCCCAAAGTCGGCAAAACCACCTTCTTGAAGGACATCGCCAACGCCATCAGCTCGAAGTATCCCGATTCGCACTTGATGGTCGCCTTGATCGCCGAACGGCCGGAAGAAGCGACCGACATGGATCGCTCGGTCGACGCGGAGGTCATTGCTTCGACCTTTGACGAGCCGGTGCAGAGCCATGTTCGGGTGGCCGAGATGGTCATCAACCGTGCCCGGCGGCTGGTTGAATGCGGCCGCGACGTGGTCGTGCTTCTGGACTCGCTGACCCGGCTGAGCCGGGCCTATAACCTGACGGTGCCGTCGTCAGGCCGCTCGCTCTCGGGCGGTGTCGATCCGGCCGCGCTCTTCCCGCCCAAGCAGTTCTACGGCGCCGCGCGCAACATCGAGGAAGGCGGCAGCCTGACCATCATCGCGACCGTGCTGGTCGACACTGGCAGCCGCATGGACGATATGATCTTCGAGGAATTCAAGGGCACCGGCAACATGGAATTGCACCTGTCACGCAAGCTGGCCGACCGGCGCATTTTCCCCGCCATCGATATCGAGCGCAGCGGCACGCGCCGCGAAGAGGTGCTGTTGGGCGAAAAGAACGCGCAGAAGACGTATCTCATGCGGCGCATGCTCGGCCAGCTCACAACGCCGCAACCGCAGGGCGCGGGCTACGACCTGACCCAGGCGATGGAGCTGTTTCTGGCCCGCTTCGCCAAGACCAAGAACAACGAAGACTTCCTGGCCTCACTGGGCTCGACCGGCATGTAATCGGGAGGCGCACCCGCGATGACCGACAACGAAAACAACGACAACGTCGACCAGATCGAGCTGGCCAACGACGACCCGCTCCGCATTGAGCGGCGCCTCGCCGATGGCGTCTACCGCATCTTGCGTGGGGAAGCCCTGGTTGGCGAGGAGAACTGGACGATCCTAGCCCTCAAGGGCGGCGGATACCGGCTCATGACCGAGCTGCATCTGAACTGGCCCAAGACCCACCAGCAGCGGGCCGAATTGGACACCGACGCCAGTTGGAATCCGCTCGGGCTGTGGGCGGAGATCGACTTCAACGGAAAGCGCCGTTCGGCGAAGTATCTGATCGAACCAGGCGGCGTGCTGGATGTGCGTATCACCGAACAAAAGCTCTCCCCCAACGAGGACAGCGCCGCGGGCCGGCGAGGTCTTAATCGGCCAGGGCCGGCCCCAAAAACGGTGCTGGCCCGTTCGTATGGCTTCGATGCGGACGCCAATTTTGATTTCGCATCAGCGCTGTTCAACTTCGTCATCCTGCAGCGGCTCAAGCTTAGCCAGGGCCGGACCGGGACCTTCGAAAGCGTTGTAGTCACCCTGCCCTCGCTCGAGCCCATCGCCATTCAGCAGTCGTATGCGTATGTCCGCGACGAACCGTTGGACCGTGAGACGGGCGAGGGCTTGGCCCGGCGCTACACGATTCGGGAGATGGACGGCGAAGAGGCCGTGACGACGTTTTGGACGGATGAACGCGGCCTGGTCATCCGCCAGTCCGTCGTCGTCGACGGCGAGCCGCACGGCTGTGAGATGGCGGATTACAAGTGGAATGAGTGAGGGTCGTTGGGTATTGTTCGCCAGGTGTGATCAGGTGGGTAAGGTTAGGTCAGGTGAGTTGGTTTGATCGAACCTTACCCACCTGACCAAACCTGATCAAACTTACCTCGGACTCCACACCGCCATCACCCCGCCGACCGAAATCACCCTCGGGTTGACGCTGCCAGTTGCTTCCATCTCCAATACGTATCCGGTCGACCCCTGGCTGCCCTCGTTCAGCAGAATCGGCACGACCAGGCGCAAGCTGTCGGGCGACCAGATCGTCAGGCCGCGGCTGTAGCGGTCGAAGCGACGCAAGACCTGGTCGAACTGCGGCGTGGCTTCGAACAGAAGCAAGGCGCGCCCCGCGCCCGTGCGCGGGTCCAGCGAAAACAGCGCGTATGGCGCAGTCGTGTTCTCCGTCAACGCGGCCACACCGGGGAAAGATTCGGCCGCGCTCGGAGTGGCCGGGCTGAACACCGCCAGGCGCGCGCCATCGGGCGACCAGAAGAACGCCACGGTCGGGCGCTGCGACAACACCCGATCTTCGCCCGAATTGACGTCCAGCAGATGCAGCGGGCCGAGTCTTACCCCCTTATCGGCGGAAAACGTGCGGGTGGTGTAAGCCACCTGCCCGCCCTGGGGCGACCAGGCGAAAGCCGCCAGCCCATCGAGCGCCACCAGCGCCCTGAACGGCTGCCCCGTCGCGTCGGCGAGGCTGAGCCAGGGCTTGCTGTTGACGCGGGTCCCGATGAGAGCGAATTTGCCATCAGGCGAGAAATGCGGCGCAAAGAAGGGATAGTCGTCCTTTCCGCCGGCGGGGGTCACCCCTCCGGACCGGGCGCTAATGAATCCCAACACTTCGTCGCCCGACGCCCGCGTCTCCAGCCCGTGGTTGATCAGGGCGCTCCCATCGTTGTTCCAGTCCCAATAGGCGTCAAGCCCGCGATAGACGACCCGACCGCTTGCGCCGTCAGCGCCAATCAGGGCCAGGGTTGAGGGAATTGTGCCGCTCGGAGCCTGGGTGAGCACAGCCAGTTGCGCGCCATCGGGCGACCAATCGTAGTACGGATGGGCAGCGCCCTTCGTCGCCGCGACTTCGCGCAGGGGGGTCTTGCCATCGATCGCCGCGATATACAACGCGCTGGCTGCCACACGCAAATCTGAGTCAGTAGCCGACGGCAGCACATAGACGCGACCGGGCAGAGTAATCGTCACGCCCGTGGCAGGCAGGTTGGCATCAGTCTGCCTGCCGGCTGCATCGACCGTGATTACCTCGCCGCCAGAACCGGGCCGCAGCGTGACCGAATCGATGCCCTGCGCAACATAGCCGACCGCGCTCGATGGCTGGAGCGACACCTGGGTTATCGCCAGCCGGCTGCCATCCGGCGACCAAATCGGAAGCTGATAGCGCACAACGTTCGGCCCCGAGCGTTGGCCCGGCGCGGATTTGTTCTGAGCTTCGCCGGGAGCGCGTCCGTTGGCGTCCACGGTAAGGCGCCGGATGTCCCCGCCGGTCTGATCCATCACCAGCACGTTGCCGGTGGCGTCGATGACGGCGATCCGCCCGGATCGGCGTTCAAGCGTCGTCGCAAGCGAGTTCTGCCCCATGCGCAATTGTTGCGGGAGTTCAACCCGCGTCTGTGTCGATGTTGGCTGCGCGGCGCAGGCCGCCAGCATAACGGAAATAGCAAAGAGCGGAGCGGCCGGAAAGCGCATGCCCATGGATGTCATCGCCTGCCCATTATCGGGGCGACCAGAATGCGAGTCCGCCTTCGACGAGCCGCTGGATCTGGACTTTACCGTCCTCACCTACCCGCGCGACATAGACCCAGGCTGCGTCAGTAGCCGCGTCGACGCTGACAAAAGCCAGGCTGCGCCCGTCGGGCGACCAGGGCGATGCGCCCCGCGAATACTGGTCAAAGAACTGCAGCATGTTGAGGAAGTCTCCGCTGGGGACGGTGTCGGCCACCCGGATGAGGGCGCCCGTGGTGATGTCGGCGATCTCCAGACGCATGGCAATTTGCCCGGCCGCGGCGGTTGCGGTTTGGGTGGGCACGGTCGTGGGAAGGGGCGGCGCGGTTACCGCAACAGTCGGCGCGGGACGCGCACCCCGCAACGTTGCGGTGGGCCTTAGCGTTGGCCGCGCAGTCGAGGCCAGGGTTGGCGCGGGCGACGGGGTTGGTGTTGCGCCGGCAAACCGCACAATCGCGGGGTCAATCACCTGCCCATCCCGGACCACCGACCACATGGCCAGATAGCGGCCGTTCGGTGACCAGACGTAACTCAAGGCATTCTGGGCAAGCGATGTTCGACGGCCCGTGCCGATATCAATCACCTCGAGCAGGTTGGGCTCCCCGAGCAATTTGGGTGTATCGATCAGGGCTACATGACGGCCGCTGGGCGACCAGGCAAAGTACATCGCGTCGGCGACACTGCTCAGCCCGCACTGTGGAGTGCCGTTTGCGTCCGCCAGGGTCAACGATTCGGTATCGCCAAACTGGGCGACATACAGCATGCGCTGCCCATCCGGCGAATACTGCGGCGCCTGGAAATACCCGGGCAACGCGGACAGCCGCTCTGCCCGCGCCGTGCCGCGTCGGACAAGCGAAAGCTGCGCGTTTGCGGCCGTATCAGCGGCCCCGTCGGTGTGGGCGATCAGCGCGCTGGCATCCGCGCGCCAATGCCAGTAGATGCTTGCCCCGCTGGCGACGACTGCGGGAGCGCTGCCATCCGCGCCCACAATCCGAAGCGAGCCGGTTTGGCTATTGATGCTCAGGATTGCAACCGATCGGCTGTCGGGCGCCCAGTCCAGATATGGGACGTTGTCGGTCGTCGTGGCATACAGCCGCGCGAGCGGCGGCAACTCACGCGCGTCAGCCACCTGGACCGTCTGGGTGAAGCCGTCCAGCGTGCGCTCGAGCCTGACAAACGCCAGACTGCGTCCATCCGCCGAGAACGTGGGGAAGAGATAGGCCCGCCCGGTTTGACTCTCCTGAGAAACGCCAGCATCGCCGGTAACGCGCTGGGTGCGCGCGGTAGCGGCATCAACCAGGCCCAGGTTGCCGTCTGCGCCAATGAAGACGATCTGGCCCGCGCTCGTCGGAAGCGCGGCCTTTGAGGCAAAGGGTCCAAGACCTGCAGCGCACGCGACGATCGACGCCCCGCCCGCGGGCCGGGGAGTCTCGAGTCCTACGCGCGCGGAGCCGGAGGGCGCGGCCGGCTCCGTGCGCGCGGGCTCAGGCGCGAGGGTGCGGGTCGGCAGCAGCAATATTTCGGGCCCGATGGTCGGACGAGGTGCGCAGGCGCCCGTCGTCAGGGCCACGACAATAACACCCGCAATCATCCCGATACGTTTGTATTTTCGGTCGCCCATCGGGCGATTGTAGGGGGGAAACGGTGAGGACGCGCTGAGAGCCGCAGAAACGAGTTGAAGAGCGCGATCCCTATGAATCTCCCAAGCGCGTGGCAACATCACCCAACCGCTCGAACACGACATCACCCTCCGTCAAATAGCGGATGATGATCTGTTCGAGCATCGCGATGCGGTGCCCGCGCCCGATCACCTGTGGATGCATGGTGATCGTCGCAATTCCGCCGACCACATTGGCATGCATCCAGTCGATCTCGCCTTGCCAGATTTCGCGGACCTTGCTGGGGGCTGAGGTGCCATTGCGATAGGGATCGAAGTTGAACTGGAAGTGGACCCAATCATCGAACTCGAAGGACATCGGCAGTTCCCAGACACGCGACTCGGGGCCCTTGACCAGGGGTGACTGTTTCGAGACCTGGTCCCCGACCCGCGGGTGATAGGGACGGAAGTCGTCGGCCATCAGGCTGGAGTCATACAGGAATCCGTACTCCTCGATGAGCGATATCGTGACCTCCGAAAACCCGCCGGAGGGCGATCGATACCCAAGTGGCTTGACGCCGATCCGGGCAAGGCTGGCCAGTGCACGCTCCATGTCCGCGCGCTCTTCCGTGGGGGTCTGCTCGCTTGGGTCGACATGAGCATACGAGTGGTGGCCAATTTCGTGCCCCGCCTCGAGGATCGCAGCGGTCGGTTCGGGAAACGATTCGACGGTATGTCCGGGCACGAAGAAGGTAGCCGGAATGTTGTAGCGCTTCAACAGCTCAAGGATGCGGGGCACGCCGACCCGGGCGCCGTATTCGCCGCGGTACAACATCGCCGGCGTAACGTTTTTGTAGCCGAACCAGACCGACATGGCGTCGAAGTCAAAGGACAGGCAGATTGTGCTTTTTGGCATGTTGGAAGGGAATTGTATGCGTCTGCGCTATCGTGCGTCACACGTTTCAAGCGGTATTGCATTGGGGTGCTGGGCTCGACACCGACGTGGAAATGATCTATCCGCAGATTCGCGCCGAAAAAAGTACTCGGGCCAATTCCCAATCCAAATCTGCGCCTATCAGCGTGCATCGGCGGACGAAACGTTCCGCGCCCGCCCGAAGCCCCGGCGCGCGCGAGCGCTTAATCCCGGCGGTTTCGCTGCGCCAAACGCGTCGGCGCGTATTCGCGTTACGTTTCCGGCGGTTTCGCTGCGCTCAACCGCCGGCTACCTTCGTGCATCACTCCGGGATGCTGAGCTCGCCTGACCAAACCTTACGCACCTGATCAAACCTGACGAACATTATCAACGTTACCAACGCCTACCACCGCCAGCGATAGTCATTCCCTGCAACCGTGGCGCGGTAATCCTCCTGCACACCTGCCTGGCGCAGGATCGAATACTGGCCGTCGCTGCCGCCGCCGACCACCCAGCGATACAGCAACAACGCCCGGATCTGCTGGGCGTGCGCCTGCTGATTCCAGCGCTGGATTTCGGCGTAGGCGGCCTGGGGCCAGCCGTTCCGGCCTCCCGACCAGGCCGGCTCGGTTGCCGTCGGCGTGGCGTTGGTCTCCGTTATAAAGACCGGTTTGTTACGCCAACGGGCCGGAATCGCGTCCAGGAATGTCGTGTAGCAGCGGAAATGATAGTACTGCCAGCGCAACGGATCGTCGCCAAATGGATCCAGACTCGACACGAGCGCGGCTGACCCGCCCTGGGTATACGCATGCAGGGCAAAGCCATCCACATCGTCGAGCTTCGCCAGCATTCGTTTGAACCAGTCGAGGCTGCTCCCGGCCCGGGCATTGTAGGGATCGACCGCGCCAGGGATGACCAGATGGCGCGGACTGACGGCCTTGATCGCGGCCCGGACCCGATTGAAGCACTCGGCGTAGCGCTCGGGGGTGATCGCGTCGCCGATGTTGTTGCCCGGATTTGTCTCTTCCTGGTTCGGCCACTCGCGCGGGTTGTTCATCTC
>JBDSIP010000579.1:0-4202 GCA_039917915.1 Thermoflexales bacterium | reverse complement strand
ATGGCCGCGCGCCAGACTGCGGCCGGCGTTTTGCTCCTATTGGAGGAGCAGGACCGCAGCCTGTGGGATTGGCAACTGATCGAGGCAGGCCTGACCTGGCTGGCAAAGTCCGCCGAGGGCGATACGTTTTCTCGCTATCATGCCGAGGCCGGCATCGTGGCAGAACACTGTCTCGCGCCTTCAGTTAAGGCAACCAACTGGGAACGCATCGCCGGTTACTACGAACAGATTGAGCGCCTTTCGAAGTCACCAATTCACCGGCTGAACCGCGCAGTTGCGGTGGCGGAGTGGCAGGGGCCGGCGGCGGGCCTTGCCGTGCTGCAAGATTTCGAGATTCCGACGTGGCTGGCGGGATCCTACATGTGGCATGCGGTCCTGGCCGATCTGCACCGGCGCTGCGGCGACACGCGCCAGGCGCTGAAATACAAGGAGCTGGCAAGCGCAGCGGCGCCTAGTGAGGCGGTTCGATCTCTCTTGCTGCGCAGGCTGCAGGTAGACGGTTGAACGGAGGGCGGCGGACCGAACGTGATGGAGTGATCAACGAGATTGTCATCCCCAGTCACGGATCTAGTTCGCAGGCGTCATCGTCTCCGCGAATTGCCACTCGGGATAACACTCACGCAGATAGGGCAAGTGCGCCTGCCAATCAGAGGCGTCAAGAATGGTAATGGGTTTCAACCTAATGCGCTTGTCGTCGGAGATGGCAAAGCCCCACGAAAACCCAAGCAGCGGCGCCACGACTCTTGTGTTGCCGCCAAAAGGCGATGCGCCAAGAAAACTGTGCGCGACCCAGTCCAGTTGAACCCGCTCATCTCGTGAGGGCGCGTCGAAGAGCGTCGGCGCGATGCCATACCAACAGTACGGCAACGGAGCGCGTTCGTAAAGCTCGAAAGGATCAAAAGGATCCATTTCGAACTGGCGTCCATGAGTAGTATTGTCCGTGGAGCGCACAAGCTGAACCCATCCGAGCAGCCCCAGATAACCGCCGGCCGAAAAATCAATCGTCGCCTTGCAGTTGGCGAAACCCAGCGCGCTATCCCCCACCCCCAGGGCTGCTGGCGACAGGGTTCTTTCTACGTTCACAAGGACGCGTCCATGCTTGCCATGGTGTGTAAAGGGTATTCCGAGGGCAGAGTTGGGATTTCGTTCGTGAAGCATACAGAAACTCATTCCTGCTCATCGGGCGATTTCTCTAGGTGATCGAGCAAGTCAGAAAAGGAATCGGCAATGCGCCAGTAGCCCTGCCCCTCGTAACCGTTTGGGTGGTGAGACCAAGCGCAGCAGAAATGAATCGAACCGAAGTCAGCAGAAAGTGTGGACATGAGAATGTATCCGAATACTCCATCACTGCCGATGGCAAGCATGCCAGGCTTGAGCGGTATGTCGTGCCAGTCTACGTTCTGAAGTATTGACGCGTGAATCGCAGTGCGCTGGGCGCCAAACAGCTCATAGACACCCGAACCCCAATCATCGGCAACAACCCAAAAAAAATCTGGCGCGGGTTGGCCGCCGTTGTGAGCTCGCAGAAACGAAAGATAGTCGGCGGGCAATTCGACTCCACGGACATGCTGCAATTCGGAAACAACATCCGCCACAAAAGGGCCATGTTCGTTGGAGCGTTCGATGCGGTGGGTGGAGAACGACCTGTTTTCTGTCATGGCCATTTGATTCTCCTCAGTGACTAGGCCTTTGCTACACATTCAGAAACATACTTCATTTTAGCTCGCAGACTATGCCGAAACGGCGGTAATACTCTTGAAGCCGCCCAAAGTCGTCAAGACCATTCGACAATGCCGCATCAGTATGCCACTGCCTTTTCATCCAAATCGTTCGTGCTCGCCTCTTCGGCAGAACGTGCTTCGCGAGGAACCACGCTAGCTGCTCGTGCACGCACCAGGACGACATCTCCAACGGCCCGGACAGGGCATCGATCATCCGCGCCACTCCAACGCGCCACGTCCATGTGTGCCAATACTGGCTCACGCCGAGGCTCCAACGGCTTGCGCTCATATCTGACCAAACCCTACCCACCTGACCAAACCTGATCCACCTGATCAAACCTGACCAACCCACCGTCCGCGTCTTACAATAGAGGCCGCCATGAACATCATCGCCCTGGTCAAGCAGACCCCCGACACGGCCAAGCTGTCGCGCACCCTGAACGGGTTGCAGTTGATGGCCGACGGCCAACCCCGCATCGTCAACCCGTGGGACGAGTACGCCCTTGAGATCGCCCTGCAGCTCAGGGACAAACACGGCGGCAAAAAGGTGACCGCCCTCAGCCTGGGCCGGCCCGAGGCCGTCGACGCCTTGCGCACGGGTCTGGCCATGGGCGCCGATGAGGCCATCCTCATCTCCGATCCCGGCCTGGCCGGGACCGACACCCTTGGCACCGCCCGGGCCCTCGCTGCGGCAATCAAGAAGATCGGCGCCGCCGACATCATTGTCGCCGGGCGCTCGGCCATCGACGGCAACAGCGCCGCCGTCCCCGCCCAGGTCGCCGCCCTGCTCGGCCTGCCCCTCGTCTCCTACGTCGCCGCGCTCAAGACCGTCGACACCGCCGGACGCAGCCTCATCGTCGCCCGCGCCCTCGAGGGCGGGCGCGAGACCGTCACGGCCCGGCTCCCGGTTGTCATCACTGTGGTCAAGGAAATCGCCGAGCCGCGCTACCCGAGCTTTATGGGCATCCGCAAGGCCGCCAAGGCGCCGATCACCACCTGGGCGCTCAAGGACCTCGGTCTTGATCCGGCCGCCCTTGTGCCCCAGATGACCTGGGAGGCATTCCTACCCGAGATGCGCGAGGTGCAGTGCGAGTTCATCGCCGGCACCCCCGCCGAGCAGGCTGCCGCGCTGGTGACAAAGCTTCTTGAGCAGAAGATACTCTAGCGAACATCTCCACGTTTTCTTAACAGAAGAAAGGAAGAAGAGAAGTTGCGGAAGATATGACAAACGACATCTTGGTTTGGATTGAACACACCGACGCGCAGGCCGACACGATTTCCTGGGAGGCCATGACCGCCGCAGCCGGGCTCGCCGCCGGAACGGGCGGCGCAGTCCGGGCCATCGTGGCCGGGCCCAGCACCCGCGCCCTGGCCGAGGCCGCCCTGCGCCACGGCGCCGCGAGCGTCTTCGCCGCCGAGGACGCCAGCCTGGCCGGGTTTCGGCTCGAGGCCGCTGGCGCCCTGGTCGCCGGGTTGATCACCGCCCATCCCCCGGCTGCTTTCGTCGCCGGAGCCAGCTTGCGCGGGCTCGAGCTCAGCGCCTGGGTTGCCGCTCGCTGCGGGGCGCCCCTCGCCGCCGATGTCACCGACCTCAGCGTCGCCAACGGCGCCATCATCGCCCTGCGCCCAACGCTCGCCGGCAACGTCATCTCAAAAGTCACGATGCCCGGGCCGAGCACCCGCGTCATCAGCGTGCGTAAGCGGCTCTTCCCAGGCGCGGCTGAGGTTGAGAACGCAACCGGCGACATCACGCCCGTGCAGGCCGCCTTGGCCGAGGACGCCATTGGCACCAAGATCGTCGGCTTTGAACCTGCCGCCGCCACGATCTCCCTCGGTGGTGCCCGGGTGGTCGTGTCGGGCGGGCGGGCTGTCGGCGGGCCGGATGGTTTCAAGCCCATTCGCGACCTGGCCGACGCCGTGGGCGGCGCGCTGGGGGCCAGCCGGGCCGCCGTCGACGCAGGCTGGATCCCCTACGCCCACCAGGTCGGCCAGACCGGCAAGACCGTTCAGCCCGACCTCTACATCGCCTGCGGCATCTCGGGCGCCATCCAGCACCTGGCCGGGATGAAGACCTCCAAGACCATCGTCGCCATAAACAAAGACCCCGAAGCGCCCATCTTCAAATACGCCCGCTTCGGCCTCGTCGGCGACATCTTCCAGATCGTCCCCGCCCTGGCCGCCGAGTTTCGGAAGAGACTGAGCTAATGGAAAGCGATGGGGGCGCGGACTCCTGCTGCGCCCCCATCACTTTCCACAACTCCCCGGCTATAATCCCGCGACGCACACCCGATTCGGGCGTTGGAGGGACGAGGCAATGGTTGAAGTAAAAATCGAAAGCATCCGAGTGAGCCTGATGTCGCAGCATCGCGTCGTCATTCTGAAAGAGCTCGAGAGCAATCGTTACCTCCCGATCTGGATCGACCCGTATGTCGCAGACGCAATCACCATCCACCTGCAGGAACAGCAGTCGCCCCGCCCGCT
>JBDSIP010000578.1:0-3508 GCA_039917915.1 Thermoflexales bacterium | reverse complement strand
GGCGACATCACGCCCGAAACCAAGCTCGTGCGGTATGAAGTAGATATGCATCGGGTCAGACGCGGAGCTTTGGCGCTCGGCCTTGGCGACGGACGCGTTCTTGCCGACAATCGACTCATCTACACAGCCAAGGGTAAGCGTGCAGCCGAGGCCGTTTAGCGCTTGTGGTTCCACGGCATGAGGGCCTCGATGTCGCTGTTGGGCCAACGGTTGGCGATGCGCTCGAGGGTGACTGTGAGCCAGGCCTGCGGATCGACGCCATTGAGCTTGGCTGTGGCCAGAAGCGTAGCAATGGTAGCCCAGGTTCTGCCACCACCATCGGAGCCGGCGAACAGGGCATTCTTGCGGGTGATGGTCTGCGGCCGGATGGCGCGCTCGACGGTGTTGGAGTCGATCTCGATGCGGCCATTGGCCAGGAAGCGCTCAAGTGCCTCGCGGCGGCTCGTCGCGTAGCGGATTGCCTCGGCAAGCCTGGATTTTCCCGGGATGCGGGCGAGTTCGGTTTGCCATAGCTCGAAGAGCTGGGCGACGATTGGCGCGGATTGCGCCTGCCGGACGGACCGACGCTGCTCGGGGCTTTGCCCGCGGATGCTGCCCTCGATCTCCCAGAGGCCGGCCATCCGCTCGACGGTGTGCGTGGCCGTGTCCGAGAGGCCGGCGGTATGCAGCTCGAAGAACTTGCGCCGCGCATGGGCCCAGCAGGCCGCCAGGCTCGCCGGACCGCCGGGGCGGGTTGGTTCGATCAGCCGGTTGTAGGCGGCGAAGCCATCGACCTGCACGATGCCGGTATAACCGGCCAGGTGCCGCGCAACACACTCCCCGCTTCGGCTGTCCTCGAAGCGATAGGCGACCATGGGCGGATCGTCGCCACCGAACGGCCGGTCGTCCCGGGCATAGGTCCAGAGCCAGGCCATTTTGGTCTTGCCCGATCCGGGCGCCAGGGTCGGCAGGCTGGTCTCGTCGGCGAAGATGCGTTCGGCGGTGTGGATCCGCTTGAGGATATGGTCGGCCAGCGGCTCCAGCTCGAACCCGACCTTGCCCATCCAGCTCGCCATCACCGAGCGGCTCAGTTCGACCTTGTCGCGGGCGTAGATGGCTTGCTGCCGATAGAGCGGCAACCCATCGGCATACTTGGAGACGGCGATCTGGGCGAGCAGCGCCTCGGTGGGGATGCCCGCCTCGATGATCCGCGCCGGTGCGGGAGCCTGGATGACCCCGTCATGGCCCTTGTAGGCATATTTTGGCCGGCGGGTGACGATCACCCGGAACCTCTTCGGCGTGACGTCCAGACGCTCGGAGACGTCCTCACCGATCAGGACCTTTTCGAAGCCCTCGCAGCCGGGAGCATCCTCGGGCTCGATCACCACCTCGACCCGTTCCAGGTGCAGCGGGAGCGTCTTGCGGGTTCGGGAGGTCGCGTCGGTTTTCGGCCTGACCTTTTCTGCCTCGGCCCTGACCGCACCAAGCCCGGTCTCGATCTCCTCCAACGCCAGCCGGTACTGATCCTCCTCGAGCCGCTCGGAGCGTTTGCCGTACTGAGCGCGCTCGAGCATCTTGATCATGGCGTAGAGGCGCGCGATCCGCTCCTCGGCCGTCTCGTTGATCTGCTTGAGCTGAGCATTCTGGGCGGCAAGTTCAGCGTTTGCCGCGTCCGTCCGCACGGCTCTTTCGGTCGCAGCGGCCAGCATCGCCCGCAGGGCGTTGATGTCGTCGGCATGCTCCGGAGCGGTGGTCGCCATGACCCGGATCACAGCATATTCCGGCCCGGTTTTCCTCAGCTTTCCGACGCCCTGATTCACTCTGCCGCAGGCTCTTACCCCATCGATTGTGGGCGCCTTATCCGCACCGTTCGGACCCTGGTCCAGTCCATCCCCTCGACCAGCGCCAGCAGCTGGGCATGGCTCAACTTCACCGTACTGTCGCCCAGCCGCGGCCAGCAGAACCGGTGCTCGTCCAGCCGCTTGGCGTAAAGGCATATCCCCGTGCCATCCCACCAGACGATCTTGATCCGATCGGCACGCTTGGCCCGGAACACGAACAACGCGCCCCTGAACGGGTCGGCACCGGCATCCCGCACCAGCGCCATCAACCCGTCAGGTCCTTTCCTGAAGTCGACCGGGCGCGTCGCCACGAACACCGGCACCTGGGAAGGGATCATCGAGCGCGAACCGCGCGCAGCACCATCTGCAACTGCCGCGCATCGACATCGGCGCCGATCTTGATCACGATATCGCCAATGACGATCTCGATCGACCCTTGTGCCGGCACCGGCTGCACCTGCGCGAACGAGACGACCTCGTCGCGCTCAACACTCCCCGCCTTCAGTGCCTGGCGGCGCCAGCCGAAAAGTTGCGACGGCGCGATCCCATGCCGGCGGGCGATCGCCGAGACATTGGCAGCAGGGTCAAGCGCTTCCTCGACCAGCCGCGCCTTGGCTGCCCCCGACCAGCGGCGTCGCGGAACGTCAGGGCTCGCGTCGAGACGGCCCGCAGTGCCCTCCAGCAACTGGAAACTTCTATCACTGTGCATAGGCGCAGACATAGAAACTGACACCGGCAACTCCACGACCAAATCAACGGTCGAAAGATCGCCGATCACACCACCAGCCGCTACATGGGGTGGGCTGGACGCTTACTGATTCTATCCACTAGGACCGGGACAACTCTACGAGACACTCCGCAGCGGACAGCGGCCCGACCAGCCGAACATTGCCGAGTTCGAGATAGAGGTCGAAGATCGCTCTGACGGTCGCCGCTTCCTGCTCGTTGATGACGAGCCCGCGGTCTTTGACGTCGTAGCCGAGCGGAACCGGACCACCCATCCACATACCCCGGCGCTTCGACGCCGCGATCTTGTCCCGGATACGCTCGCCGGTGACCTCCCGCTCGAACTGGGCAAAGGAGAGCAGGACATTGAGCGTCAGCCGGCCCATGGAGGTGGTGGTGTTGAACGCCTGAGTGACGCTGACGAAGAACGCTCCAGCCGCGTCGAGCACGTCGACGATCTTTGCGAAGTCGGCGAGGCTACGGGTCAGGCGGTCGACCTTGTAGACGACCACCACATCGATCCTCCCCGCCTTCACATCTGCCAGCAGTTGCTTGAGCCCCGGGCGGTCCATGTTCCCGCCAGTGAACCCGCCGTCATCATAGAGGTCTGGTAGCAACGTCCAGCCTTCATGGAGCTGCGATAGAACGTAGCTGGCACAAGCCTCGCGCTGAGCATCGAGGCTGTTGAACGCCTGCTCCAACCCCTCCTCGGTGCTCTTGCGGGTGTAGATAGCGCAGCACAGGCGCTTGGATGACCCGTCAGCCATCGCGGCCCACCGCGAGTTTACCGAGCCGCGGGCTGTACAAGCCGAAGAACCGCGGGCCTGACCATTGAGTGCCTGTGATGAGGCGAGCTATCTCTGACAGCGAGCGATAGTGCGTACCGCGGTATTCGTAGCCGCCATCGAGCACGACCACCTGATGAATCTCGCCATGCCAGGTTCGGCTTAACCAAGTACCCG
>JBDSIP010000577.1:0-5535 GCA_039917915.1 Thermoflexales bacterium | reverse complement strand
AGCGGTGGGTGAGCGCCGCACGTTCGGGTGTAGTTTCCGGCATTTTTCTCAGGAAGTATCCCTGCCTTCGCCGTACTAACGGCACAACGCAGACGTTGCGATGCTTTGACCAGCTGCCGGCGCTGTGCTCCCGTCGGCCAGGCTGAGGGTGATTGCGTCCGGCAACGCCACGAATTGATAGCGCCCCGCGGACTTGACATTCAGCAGACACGTTCCCAGCGAGGCCCCGCCCGACTCAAGACCGAAATCGATCTGATATCGGCCCGGCACGTCGATGCGATAACTTCGGGATCCCGGTCCGTTGAGCGCCAGCGCACCCCGAATCGGCGCGATGCCACTCGGAGGTCCAAGCTCGAGGATCGAAACCCGAATCGCGTCGCCGCGTCGACTGTCAACGATGATGTCGCCCGGCCCCAGGCCAAACGTCGTGAGGCTGATGATCCCGGCTCGAAAGGCCACAAAGCCGCCCAGGCTGAGTAGCACGCACAGCCCGATCGGGAGCAGACATCCGATCAGCAAGAATCGAGCGATACGGCCCTTTTTTGCCGGGGGCGGCGAAGGAAAAGCCGGCGCGCCGGAACTCGATGGCGTGGCCTGGGGATACGCAGCCGCTGGTTGACTATAAGCGGAAGTAGCGGCGGACTGAGGGAAGCTCGGCGCCGGCTGAACATAGGCGGGTGTAGGATACGTCTGCGCCGGAGGAGGCTGTGACAGCGCAGGATAGGCAGGCGCCGGTTGCAGCGCATGACTCAGCCCCGGCGCAGCTGCGTACGGATCAGGGCCGCGCACAACGGTTTGGTCTGTCAGGAATGCGGCCGGGTCAGGCAGAAAGTCGACGGTTAGGGGCGTCTTCCCGCATTGGACAATATCCCCGGGCTTGAGCGTCGATGTCTTGACCGGAACACCATTGACTCGCGTGCCATTGGCGCTGCCATCATCCAGCAGGTGGAGCACGCCGTGCTCGACCACGACCGTGGCATGCATTCTGGAAACGAGGAGGTCAGGCAGGACGATTTGGTTCGATGGATCCCGGCCAATTCGAGCCTGGGTCTCGATCTTGTATTCCTCGCCCAAACTCCCGCGCAACGCGTACGGCATCGGTTGTCTCCTTATCGAACGCGCTGGCGGGCCAGAAAGCCGCCGGACCCGACAGTTGAACGATGCGTCGCCTAAATTGTAGGCCCGTTCAGCGAAAGGAGAACCGCTATTTGCAGGTCACAACCAATGCGCCATTTGACGCAAGCGCAACCGTCGCTGCGCCATTCTGGGACTCGCTCACGTACCCGAAGCAACCAGCGTTGGCGTTCCCGGCTTTATCGTATTCCTGCATCCGGCTGGCCACTTCCTTCAGGCGCCGGATGACTTCGAGAAGTTGGGGGCCGCTTAGATTATCAGAGTTGCCAAGCTGATTATTGAGAAACTGGCGGGTCGCCTTGGCGTAAGCGATCCACTCGGCGTCGGGAACGGCGGTCACCCGGTAAGTGCCTTCTTCGGCCTCGGTAAACGAACTCTCGCCCGGCGAAGGGGACAATACATCACTGCCTCCTTTCTTGACCACGATGACGCGAACCGGAATCCGAGTCGTGTTTGAAACCGAAATGCCGGGACCGCACGCGGTCAGGACCATACCAAACGCTGCGGCGAGCAGGGTTAGTTTTCTTTTCATCGTCTCACCTCAATGTTGCTGACATCCAGCTTAGCGGCAAAGGCTTGATGTCGATACCGTTAAGTCCGAACCCCGGGAAACAGGACTGTCGGGCGTATTGATGAGGATGCGGGTGGGCAGCGCGACAAACTGATACCTGGTGCTGCCCTTGACCGACATCGTGCAAGTACCCAGGCTTGCGCCGCCCGCTGAGGGGGTGAAGTCGACTCGATACCGGCCCGCGGTCGCAATCTGGAAACTCCGCACGTCAAACGCCTTTAGCGTCACCGAAGACCGATTCGGTGACGTGTCCTTTGCCGGGTCGAGCTGAGTGAACGAGACGGTGATCGTATCGTCCCGCAAGTTGTTGATCTCAAAACTCGCCGGACCCAACCCGACCAGGCTTAAGACCATGTTGGGCGTGATCAAACCCGCTCGAAAGGCCAGATAGCCGACGCCTGACAGCAGGAGACACGCGAACAGCGGCAAAAGGCAACCTAACACAAACAGCCGCCCGCAGCCCGCGCGGCCCTTCGCGGGCTGCGGACGGGCCGGAGGATAGCCTTGCGCAGGCGGGCCATATCCGGCTTGAGGCGGCTGAGGATATGGCTGGGCGACCGGCATTCGCCCCGTTTGGGCGGCTGACGGATAGTTTTGTTGTGGCGGCGGCGGGTAGCCTTGCTGGGGCGGATACGCCTGGGGAGGTAGATAGGCCTGGAGAGCAGGGGTCTGCGGCGGCGGTTGCGGTGGATAGCCCACTGACGCCGGCCCGCCTGGCTGGATCATCGTCAGGCCGGGTGATCCGTCGTTGGGCAGAGGCGAATCTGGATGGTAGGCGACGACGAGAAGTGTGCTGCCGAACAGAATCTGGTCATTTGGCCGGAGTGTGGCTGACGGGGTCCGCGCGCCGTTGATGGATGTTCCGTTCGCGCTCCCATCGTCCCGCAGACTGAGCGCGCCGCCCTCCAACCACACGGTCAAATGATGACGCGAGACCAATGGATCGTTGACGACGATCTGGTTCGCGGCATCCCGTCCGATCCGGACGATCGACGTTACCGGATATTCGACTCCCTGAGTGTCCCGTAAAACGTAAGGCACTGACAAACCCTCTCGACGCGCCGAACAAGACAACTTGCCTGCGCGGACAGCGGCCCCTTGCAACACGGCGGATTTTAGGACAATTCCGAAATTGCGCCAGCGGCCAGATTGGGCGACAAGGCAATCTGATGCGCGGACGCAGGGAAAATCACCGGCGAGTGCTGAACGCGCGCATTGCGGAATACGCGTTACGATACACCGAATGTCCGCCCACCCCGAAGCCGCCGAGGTCGCCCTGCTCTCCCGGGCGCTCGACCACGCTCTGACCTACCGCATCCCGGCGGAGCTGTCCGGCGCGGTGGCGGCCGGCTCGATCGTGCTGGTCCCGCTTCAGGATCGTTGGACATCCGGGGTCGTCATCCGCCTGACTGATCCGCCGGCCGGCACGCCGCTCAAGCCCATCCGCAGCCTGCTGGACGAGACGCCCGCCCTCTTTCCCGCCCAACTTGCGCTGGCGCGCTGGATTTCAGAGGAATACGCCGCGTCGCTCGGGCGATGTTGCGCGCTCATGGTTCCGCCCGGGTTCACCCCAAAGAGCGCCTACGTCTACACCCTGGCCGGACGCGCTAACGCCGATCCGGCGAATGCCGCCGACGCGCGCATCCTCGATGCTCTGGAACGGCGTGGACCCTTGACCGAGCAACGGCTTGGCGCGCAGCTCGTCGGCCTGCGCGGCTGGCACCCGGCGCTCAAGCGGCTGGTCGATGGGGGCGCAGTTTCCCGTGCCAGCATCCTCGAACCCCCAAAGGTCGCGCCCAGCCGGGTCACCCTCGCCCAGCTCATCTTGTCACCGGCCACGCTCGAAGTCGTGCTGGCGACATTGGCGGAGGCGCCGGCCCGTAAGCAGGCCGCGGCCGTCCGGCGGGCAAAGGCGCTGCGCTACGTCGCGGGTCGGAATGGCATCGCCTGGGCGGACTACATGCTGGCCGAAACGGGCGCGACCCGGGCGGATCTGGCCTGGCTGGCCGAGCAAAGCTACATCCTGCTCGGCGACGCGCAGCGCTGGCGCGATCCGCTCGCCGACGTCGATTACATCACCCGCGAAGCCCCCCCGCTGACGAGCGACCAGGCCCTCGCCTGGGAAGCCGTGCGCGAGGCCATAGACCGCGAAGGCGGTGGCGGTGCCTTTCTCATCCGCGGTGTCACCGGCAGCGGCAAAACTGAGATCTACATGCGGGCCGTGGACCGGGCGCTCGCCCGGGGACAGGGCGCGTTGATCCTGGTGCCCGAGATCTCGCTCACGCCACAGACGGCCCGGCGCTTCCTCGAACGCTTCCCGGGAAAAGTCGCCCTGATCCACAGCCGGTTGCGCCCGGGCGAACGCCTGGACACCTGGCGGCGCATTCGCACCGGCGAATTGCCGGTCGTCGTCGGCGCGCGCTCAGCCCTGTTTTCACCGCTCGCGCGGCCGGGTCTGATTGTGCTGGACGAGGAGCATGACGCCTCCTACAAACAGTCCAACGTGCCCTACTATGACGCGCGCCGGGTCGCCATGCGCTATGCCGACGCGACAGGCGCCACCCTCATCCTGGGCAGCGCGACGCCTTCGCTCGACTCCTGGCAACTTGCCAGGCCGATCGGCCTCGACCGCCCCCGCCTGACCCTGCTCGAATTGCCAAACCGGGTGCGCGGGCATGTCAACCGCATCGCCGATCAGCAGGCTCGCTTTGGGCTCAGGGCCGCCGCAGTGCCCGAAACCGATACGGTCGCCTATCAGCCTCTGCCGGATGTCCAACTGATCGACATGCGGTCCGAATTGCGCGGCGGCAACACAAGCATCTTCAGCGGTTCGCTCCGAATCGCCCTGGGCGAAACCTTCCGGCGGGGCGAGCAAGCCATTCTGTTTTTGAACCGGCGCGGGTCGGCCTCATGCGTGCTTTGCCGGGATTGCGGCCACGTCATGAAGTGCCCCAACGATGACACACCGCTGACGTTGCATATGGCGACTTCAGGGTCCGATCCGGATAAAGCGGCGCCCGCGCCCGGCGGGCAGCTGAAATGCCATGTCTGCGATCGGACCGAAGCGCCGCCTGCCCGCTGCCCGGCCTGCGGCGGGCGACGGGTACGCTACATCGGGCTGGGAACCCAGCGTGTCGAGCAATCGCTGCGCGAGGAATTCCCAGCCGCGCAGGTCGTGCGCTGGGACCGGGACACCTCGTCTGGCCGCACAACGACGGATAATCTTCTGCAACGCTTTGTCAACCGGCAGGCCGACGCGCTGGTCGGGACCCAGATGATCGCTAAGGGCCTTGACTTGCCCATGGTCACCCTGGTCGGGGTGGTGCTGGCCGACGTCGGCCTCTTTCTACCGGACTTTCGCGCCGCCGAGCGGGTCTTCGGCCTGATCGAGCAGGTGGCGGGCCGGGCCGGACGCGGCCTGCTGCCGGGACGGGTGATCGTGCAATCCTACAATCCGGAGCATCCGGCCATCGCCTACGCGGCCGCCCACGACGTGGATGGCTTCACCCGCTATGAGCTCGCCCAACGCCGGGCGGCGCGACTACCGCCATTTACCCGCCTGATCCGGGTCGAGATCGACGACGCGGAGGACGCCAAGGCGCGCTTTAGGGCCGAAATGGTTGCCCGCCTGCTGCGGCGCGCCTGCGCCACGCCGGAGGATGTAATTGGGCCCGCACCCGCCTACTTCGGCCGCCGCAACAGACTGTTTCGCTGGCAAGTCATCGCCCGGACCCAATCCCCGCGGAATGTGCTGGCCGGTCTCGATCTGCCGCCCGAAGTGATTGTGGATGTCGATCCGATCACGGTGCTCTAGGAGAGCCTTTGGCGCG
>JBDSIP010000576.1:0-2578 GCA_039917915.1 Thermoflexales bacterium | reverse complement strand
CCGACCGCCAGTCAAGGCGGTTGAAGCGCCCAGGACCCAGCTGCCGGCGCGGCCGGTAAAGCCCGTGGCAAAGGTCGCGCCCGCGCCTGCCAGGAGCGGGGGCAAAAAGAATGGCGTCGCCGTCGTCCCGACCACTAAAGCGCCAAATGGCAAACCCAAGTCCGCAAGTGCGCAAGCGGCAAAACCCGGGACAGCCAAGCCAAAGCGAACGCAAACGTCCAAAACTCATGTCGGCGCGCCGTCCACGAAGCCAGCCACCAAACCAGCACACAGGGCAAAGACACCTGGAAAGGCAAAATGAGCGTGATTCAGGCCGCGCTGATCGCGTTATTCTATGCGTTCGCGCGTTCGGCGTTCACGGCTGGGTTGGGAAATATCGTTTTTGCCCAGCCGCTGGTCGGGGGCGCCATAGCCGGCCTGATCCTTGGCGATCCCGCGCGCGGCGCCGCGCTTGGAGCGGGCCTGAACCTGGCGACTCTCGGCCTGTCGGCCCTGCGCGTGCGGGTCGGACCTGATATCGGCCTGATGGGCTATGTCGGCGTGCCCGTCCTGATGCTGGCGGGAATCCGGACTGAGTCGCCCCAAACACTGGCCGTTCTTGGCGGTTTGGCCGCCCTGGGGTTCGCGCTCAACTTCATGGCGGGCGCCTTCAACACCGTGCTGGCCCATTGGGCGGATTTTTTCGCCGAGCGCGGCGATGCCCGAATCGTCGCCTTTATCAATGTGCTTCCCAGCCAGATCTGGCTCTTTCTGATCTCGTTCTTCCCGGCTCTGATCCTGCTGCTCTCCGCCGACGCGCAAGCAATCGCCGCATGGTCAACGCGCATTCCGGATTGGGCAGCTTATGCCATGCGCCTTTTCCAGCAATTGCTCGTCATCCTGGGAATCGCCATAAGCCTGCGGGCTGTCGTAAGCGGCAGCGCGATCGCCTATTTTGGACTGGGTTGGATCGTTGCGCAATTCGCCATGGATGGCGGCGGACCCCTGGCGCGCGCGGTTCCGCTCTTCGTATTTGGGGCCGCGATCGCCCTGATACACGCCTTCATTGCCCGGCGCACGCCTGGGGTACTGCAGGCGGCCATCGAACCGGACGCGCCGGCAGCGGTTGTCGATCAGGTCCCGCTCCTGCCAGGCAGAGCCGAACCTGCGGCGCCGGTCACGCTGCTTTCATCCTTCATGCTGTGGCAATTCTTTGGCAGCGCCGCAACGAATTTTGAGCGCGGTCAGAACATCGGTTTGGCCGCGGCGCTCGCGCCTGCATTGGCAAATTTGTACCCTGACAAAACGCGGCGGGCGGCGGCTCTGCGCCGCAACTTGACCTTTTTTGCGACCGAGCCCACGCTCGGGGCCGGCCTGGTCGGGGCGCTGGTGGCCGCCGAAGGACGGGCCGCGGCAGCTCAAGGAGACGCCCCGTCGGAGGCGTCGACCAACGCCGAACTCATCGGCGCAAAGACCGCAGCCATGACGGTGACGGGCGCCGCCGGCGATGCCCTGGTTGGCGGTCTTGCCACGTCGGTGCTGGTCGCCATCGGGGCGGCGATGGCGGCGCAGGGCAGCCTGCTCGGGCCGTTATTGTTTGTCGTTCTGCAGTCAGCGTTGGTCCTTGGGCTCGCCTGGATCGCGTTCCATGCCGGGCATACATGGGGGCTGGCTGGCCTGGACTGGGCCGATCGAACTTCCTGGCTGAGGGCTGGGGCGTTCGCCGCCGAGCGCCTGGGCGCCTTTGTGCTCGGGTCGCTGCTAATCCGGCTGGCGCCGATATCTTTCGATACCGCGAGCATCTCTTTGGAATCCGCGCGGGTCTTCATTCAACCCTGGCTCGACGCCTTTCTGCCCCGCATGATCCCGTTGACACTGGCGCTGTGGATGTGGTGGCGGATGCGGACCGACCGCAACAGCGTCGCGGCCCTGTCCGGGCTGTGCGCCGCCGGCGCTCTGATCGTGACCGGGTTGATGAAAGCCCTGGGCTGGCTATGAACAAGTCCGGGACGTTTTTTGAACTCATCCAGGCGATGGGCGAATCCGGCTGCCCGGTGTGCCGGCTGGTGGACAAATCAGTCCGCTCGCGGATCGACGCTTTTTTTTACGAGCAACTCAACATCATCGAGCGCCGGGCCGAGATCCGCGAGGCGCGCGGCTTTTGCAGCGCCCACGCAAGCCTGCTCCCGGGTCCGGCTCGGATGGCCGGAACGGCGATTCTGCACCACGACATTCTGAACGATGTGGCCCGCCAGATTGCCGCGCTCGCGCCCCGCCGAACGGGCTCTTTTGCCAGCGTTCTGGCTCTGGCGCTGCGGGGGGCGATCCGAAATGTGCGCGATGCGGTCGTGCCGCGCCGCAACTGCGTGTTGTGCGATTACGAGGCCGACCAGGAAGTCATCTACCTCAGGGCGCTCGCCCGTGATATCAAGGATAAGCGGCTTTACGAGGCATTCAAGGCAAGCACCGGGCTGTGCCTCCCCCATTTCCAGACCGCCCTGGGCGTGGGGGATGTCGCCGTCGACCACCTGGCGATGTTGATCGATCTTGAACTTGCCCACATCGAGCAGGCTCGAGATGCATTGGCCGCCTATATGCG
>JBDSIP010000575.1:0-12966 GCA_039917915.1 Thermoflexales bacterium | reverse complement strand
GCCGCCGGGGTGAAGCGGATCAGGATAAGGCGCGATCGGGCGCAGACCGGAGAACTGGGGCAGGATGGCCCGCACCGGCGTGTCGAGGCCGACCCGGCCTTCGTCGACCAGGCTCATGAACGTCGCGACGCAGAAGAGCTTGGAGACCGAGGCCAGGTCGAAACGCGTGTCGAGATCGGTCGTTGGGCCGCCGGCTGCCGGATCGAGCTGTCCGAAGGCCTTGTGATAGACGAGCTCGCCGCGCAGGCGCACGGCAACCTGGGCGGCCGGGAAGGCTGTTCCCAGCGATGACCGCATCAGGGTGTCGAGTGGATCGAAACGCATGCGGCTATTTGTAATCGTTGCCCAGGTTGGCCAGTCGTTTCGCGCTTTGGGCGTATCCGCCCGGCCGATTGCGGGCATGCCACAGCCGGTCATGCTCGCGCGCCAGCACGGCCAGACCCGCCCGCAGCTCGCGCTTGAGGGCTTTGGCCTTGACCGGATCCTTCTCCTGCGCCAGCAGGATGCGCCCGGCCCCATGCTGGGCCATCCGCGCGGCGTTGGCGAACTCGCGCAGAATCAGATCGGCATCCAGACGGGTCATCCGCGCCTCTTGCATCCGGGCGACGGCCGTGTCGATGACCTTGAGCGCGGCCCGAAGTTCGGCCGGCTTCGGGCCGACCCACGTCTTGATCCGCTCCATGCTGGCGATCATCGCCCGGCCATACAAAGTGGAGTTGAACTGCTTTGGCGCGCTGATGCGCTTCCAGGCGTTGCCGGCCTCGCAGACGGCCTTGCCCATCACGCCGGCGCCGTCGTGGAAAACGAACTGATCCAGCGCACGCGGGAGATCTAGATCGCGATTGGCCTCAACCGCCCAGCTCAGGGCCGCGCCATAGGCGAAGCCCGGGTAACTGATCGGCAAATACTGGTGATGGCCGAAATCGCCCCAGTCAGTATTGAGCAAGCCGATCGCGCCGTGGCGCAATCCATTTTCGGCTGCGTTCAGGATGTTAGCGCGCGCATTGTCGACTTTGCCGACCAGGGAAAGCCAGCTCGAGGTGCCTGGGCATACATAGAACGGCACACGGTTGGCGGCGAACTGCTGGCAGTGACCGGCGAAGTCGTGGTCGGCCTCGTAGCCCCACTCGAGCGCGACGGCGTCGCGGGGGAGCTCGGCGACGAGATCGGGGTGGCGGATGATGATGTCGCCCCAGTACTGCATAACCCGCCCGCGGGCGCTGACCTCGGCGTGGATCTTCTTGAGGTAGTCGAGATAGACCCGGCCCTCGCCATGGGCGTCAACATCGGCTTTGCTGCGGCCCTGTCCGACATCCAGCGATTCGTCGAGACACACGTTGAAAAATTTCGAGCTGAAATTGGGCAGCAATTCGTCGTAGAGCTCACGCATCAGGGCGAGCGAGCGCGGGTCGGTGGGATTCAGGCTGAACGGGCCGCGCATGCTGCCCCAGGGGGTCTTGAACTCATCGAGGGTCTCGGCCAGGTCCTGGTAGGCCGGATGGCGCAGCCAGCGCTCCATGTGGCCAAGCGAGTTCTGGTTGGGGACGAGATCAATGAAGCGCGCCCGGCAGTATGCATCGAGCTCGAGGATGTCCTGCTCGGTCATCGGCGAGGCATAGTCCCACACGCGGCGATGGCGGCGATAGGCGAAGGTGTGCTCCGTGTAAAGCTGGATCTCGTTAATCTTCCACGACGCAAGCAGATCGACCAGCTCGAAAAGTGTGTCGAGGGTTGGCACCTTGTCGCGTGTGACATCTAGCAGGACCCCGCGGTTGGGAAAATCCGGAGCGTCCGCGATGCGCAGGCAGGGCAGGCTGGGGCCGGACTGCTCGAGGATTTGGATCAGGGTGAGGGTGGCATTCCACGCCCCGCGCGGCGAGGGGGCGCGGATGATGACGCCGGAGGGCGTGATGAGGAGCTCATAGGCATCGTCGGGCGCACGGGTGGCGGGCAGATCGCTGCCGCAGCGCGGATCGACGGTATAGGCGATGCCGATCTCGTCGGCGGCCGCGGACGCGGTCAGCGCCCACGTAACGCCGGCGTGAGCGGCCAGGGCGGCCTGCAGGCGATCGGCGGCGAACATGAGCTCGGGCGCTGGCGCGCCGGTCAGGGCGATGAACTTCTCGCCAGCGAGGGTGAATACACCCTGCGCCTGCTCGACGATCGTGGGGACGGGTAGAAAGGAAAGCGCCCGATTGGACTTTGCCATGGCTGCATTTTAGACTCCTCGCAATACCATGATCGGCAACCACCAGCGCCTGAGCGGGCAACCCTCCGCGTCGGCGGGGCGGACGAGCACGGCGCTGGTCAGCGCCTCGGGCGGCATCCAGCGCCCGGCCAGCAGCGCGCCCCAGTTGGTCGGGCCGCGGACCGCGTCTGTGACGATGAAGTTGGCCTGAACCGCCAGGAAATCGGCATACTCGCCGCTGATCTGCTGATACATCACCGAGACGGTGATGGCGCTGGCGCAGGCGGCGACGGGATAGCCGGCCGCATCCCAATACTGCCCGTCCGCGTAGGCGACCCCGACCGGCCCGGCCTGGGCGGCCGCGAAAGCCGCGTTGGCGAAACCGCGCGGGGGAATGCGTGTGTCTCGGTACACCTCGTTGTTCAAAACCTGGTTGAAGCCCGGGCCCGCCAGCTCCGGCCGGCCAAGCTGGTTGGCCAGGCTGATCCCGACCGCGTTTTTGACTTCGTAGACCCGCGGCATGAGATCGCCGGTCCCGGACAGGATCCGCCCCGTGCCGGGCGAGTACACGCCCGAGGTGAACAGGCTCCGCCCGGACAGCGAGTCGACCTGCTCGACCCGCAGCCAGGCCCGGCGGCCCTCCTCATAGCCGGTCGGGAATTTGTGCCCGGCCTGATTCGTAACGGTCACCGCCAACCCATCACCGAGCGCCGCCGCCACGCTGACCCCCACGCTGCGCAGATTGGTGTAGCCCTCGCTGGCGGCGATCCGCATTTGGGCCTGTTTGACCGGGGTGAACTCAGCGTCGTAGCCGGTCCAGATCGCGCCCAGCAAATCGGCCATGCCGGGGTGCGAGCCGCCATATAGCGAATGGTTGGCGACGTAGCGGGTGGGGTAATCGGTCAGCTTGACCAGCACCCCTTCGAAGCGGGGCATATGGCAGTCCTGGCACACGGTAACGGCGCCGCCCGCCGTATCGTCAATGCGTTTGAGGCCGGGATAGCGCCCCGCCACCTCAACCACACCGGTGATGCTGTTGAAGGCGCTGAGCGCCCACTCTGAATAGGTGCGTTGCAGCGGGAAGAGCGTCGCCGTCACCGGCGCGGGAGTGTCCAACGCATTCAAGACGTACTCACCAGCCTCGTCGCGCGACAACATCGGATTGCTCACATCGTGGCAGCCGCCGCACAACTGGGCGGACAGGAGCAGGCTGCTCTGGGTCACCGCGTGATATGACTCGAGATCATAGGGCCCGCGCCGCACATCCATCCGATCGTAGATGTTCTGGGCGTTGCCCAGGCGGATCCCGGCCGTGGGGACCGCGGCTCGCTCGGCGGCATCGCTGTATGCCTCCCCTGCCAGCGGCGCGATCGGGACCATGCGGTGGCAGACCAGACAGGCTACGCCCTGATCGATGTCGGCAGTGGTGAAGGCCTGAACCCCGTTCTCACTCAGGCGGGCTTCGTCGCGCACCCAGTTGCCGGGCATGTGACAGCGCCCGCAGAACGAGGCTGCCCCGCCGATTTGTGAATCTGCAATGGCCAGCGCCGCTCGGAAATACGGATCGCGGCCGGAATTGCCCATCATCGAACCGTTCCATCCCCCGATGCCGGCTTCATCCGAAACACCGGTGATGGTGACGACATGGCAGGCCGCGCACGACATCGGCAGCACGGGCGTGCCCCGCGTGCCCAGACCGTCGGTGATGTAGCCGGTGCTCGTCATCACCGCATCCGGTTGCGTGCCAGGCGCGGCCATGTCCGCGGCGGTCGAGGTCAGAACGCGGGAGTGGGCGAGCGCGGCTGTGTGGATGGAGTCGGCGGGAATCGCAGCCCGCGCGGGCTGCGGGGCGCCGATCAGCAACCAAACACCGGCCAGCGCGATGCCGGCGCAAAGAAACGCTACAAGGGCGGTCAGCCAACGCAATCTCATTTTCGTCGAAACCCACCTAAGTCAGCCGTCACAAGTTCTGGACACCCCGTGATCAAATACCCCGCGCCGGTCATCAAGCTTCCGTTCTTCGTTCTTCTGTAAAGCAGCCGCCGAAAGCTCGAGATTTGTGGATCGGCGACTTCTGGCGTGGCATTCGATCGTCAAGAAGTTCTGAAAGTTCACTTGGTGAGCGCATCGCGCCAAGATCTTGCTCATTCCGCGCAGCGGGTGTCGATCAACTCGCCCTGAAATGTGTCAACCACGTATCGGCCGTTCTCAAACGCCATCCGATACACATAGTTGCGCGTCTCGCACAGCACGCGGCTGGTCTTTGTATTCGCATAGCGCCAGTATTCTCTGGACTCGACAATGGCCCGGTTATCTCCCTTTTGGGTCACAGCCGGATCCTTCACGTACTTCATCTGAACGCTGAGCGAATCCGCCCGCGCCTGAGCGGTCAGACCGAGCAGTTTCAAGAGCGGGCTCTCGGCAAAGGTCAGCACGCTCTGGCGCGGCCCCTCCCGCCAAAACTGAGAGAGCGCGGCACCCTCAAGCTTGCCCGTGTAGAACTCGATAAGCTGGGTGTTCAGCTCGACCACGGTCCGGGCTGGATCCGGCGAACCGGGCGCGATCGGCGTCTCGGGTGTCGACGTGATCGCCGCAGCCGGCGTGACGCCTGTTGTCGGCACCGGCATGGGCGTTCCCACCGATGCTGGGACTGTGGCCGTTGGCGCGGTCGCAAGCGCGGCTTGTCGGGTCGGGGCGACCGCGCTTGCGCCCTGGGCTGTTGCCGCAGGGGGGAGCGCAACCGTTGGCGCAACCGTGGCAGACACGGGAGCGGCGATGGTCGGCACACCTGTGCGCGGACCGGGCGGCGCGAAAAGCCCGCTGGCCAGGGCCGCTCCGACGCACAACAGGATGGCCAGGCCAATCACGGCCGGCACGAGATACCGACGCAGGGATGCCAACGAGAGTCCGGCGAAGGGCTGCGAACTGGCAGGCGCTGCCGCGGCATGCGGTGCGGGCATGGCGGACGCCAGAATCTCGGTGAACTCCGGCCGCAGATCCCGGGTCCGGGCCGCCAGCAATCTGAGCTTGTCTCGCGCGGTGGCGGCGCGTACCAACTCCCGCGTTTTGCCGAACTTGCCTTCTCCAGGAAGCTGCGCGTAGTCCAGTCCGACCGCCCCGCACAGCGTCGCCAGCTCATCATCGTTCAGATGTTCAAAAAGCAGGTCGCGCAGGGTTGAAGCCAGTTGATCGGACACGAAAGTTATAGCGGGATGTTACCGTGCTTGCGCGGCGGGTTGCTGTCACGCTTGTTGCGCAGCATTTCAAGCGCGTTGATCAGGCGCGGGCGCGTCTCGCGGGGCTCGATGATGTCATCGATGTGGCCCTTGGCCGCGGCGACATACGGGTTGGCGAACTCCGCCCGGTAGTCGGCGACAAGCTCAGCTTTGCGGGCGACCGGATCGCCTGACCCGTTCAGCTCGCGCCGAAACAGGATGCTGACCGCGCCATCCGGGCCCATGACCGCCAGCTCGGTCGTCGGCCAGGCCAGCACGAGATCGCCCCGGGTGGCCCGCGGGCTCATCACACAATATGCGCCGCCGTAGGCCTTGCGGGTGATGACGCAGATCTTGGGGACGGTGGCCTCGCAATAGGCGTACAGGAGTTTTGCCCCGGCCCGGATGATGCCGCCCTGCTCCTGGGCCAGGCCCGGCAGAAAGCCGGGCACATCCTCAAAGGTGATGATGGGGATGTTGAAGCTGTCGCAAAAACGCACAAACCGGGCGGCCTTTTCGCTCGCGTCGATGTCGAGCACGCCCGCCAGCACCTGCGGCTGATTGGCGACGATGCCGACCGAATGCCCGCCCAGGCGCGCAAACCCGACGACGATGTTCTCGGCGAAGGTCTCCTGGATCTCGAAGAAACGCCCGTCGTCGACAACTGAGGTGATGACAGATTTGATGTCATACGGCTTGTTGGGACTGTCCGGCACAATCGAATCCAGCGCCTCATCCATCCGGAGCGGGTCATCCGCCGTGGTGACGAAGGGCGGCTCCTCCATGTTGTTGCTGGGAAGATAGCTCAGCAACTCCTGCATCATGAACAGGCAATCGCCTTCGCTATCGACGGCGAAGTGGGCGACCCCGCTGATGGTGTTGTGGGTCATCGCCCCGCCAAGCTGTTCGAAGGTCACGTCCTCGTGCGTAACGCTCTTGACCACGTCTGGGCCGGTCAGGAACATGTGGCTGGTGTTCTTGACCATGAAGATGTAGTCGGTAAGCGCCGGGGAGTAGACCGCCCCGCCCGCGCACGGGCCCATGATCGCGGAGAGCTGCGGGATGACGCCGCTCGACATCGTATTTCGGAGGAAGATCTCGCTATAGCCCACGAGCGAGAACATGCCCTCCTGGATGCGCGCGCCGCCGCTGTCGTTGATGCCGATGATCGGCGCCCCATTCTTAAGGGCCATGTCCTGGATCTTGGTGATCTTGCTGGCGTGGGCCTCGCCCACGCTTCCGCCCAGCACCGTGAAGTCCTGGGCGAAGACATAGACGAGCCGGCCGCGGATCGTCCCCCAGCCGGTGATGACACCGTCGGTCAGGGTTTTTTGTTTCTCCAGCCCGAAGCCCGCCGCGCGGTTGGTGACAAACGCGTCGACTTCGCGAAAAGAGCCCTTGTCCAGAAGGAGTTCGATGCGCTCGCGGGCGGTGAGCTTGCCCTTTGCGCGGTGCGCAGCAATCCGGTCGGGTCCGCCGCCGGCCTGAGCCTGGACGCGAAGTTCACGAAGGCGATCGATGGGTGATTGTGTCATTGTCAAAAAGAAGCGCAAGTCGGGCCTTGCCTGTCGCGTCAGCGCAAGACTCTCGGAAAGTAGCGGAACATAACCATAGGTGTCGGCGTTGGAAGGGATGAATCGATCGGGGTGAAAATCGAAGACCCGACGGCCCCCGTGCGGCCAGCGCGAACGCGTATGAACCAGGCCGCGACGGGCGCGACACAAGCCATGAGGGGCTTGTTGACTCTTCGCATATCTCCTCTTGCGTGTGTGAATGCCTGCGTTCAGTTGGAACCCGGCTCGATCGAAGGGGTTGAGCCTTCCATGCGCATCCAGGCGCACCCAACCTTGATCGTCAGGGCGAGACGGCTGAGTATCGCATACAAGCCGGGCATGCCGCTGAACCAAGGTTGGCCGCCAGATGCGCCTGCAAACCCCTTTTTTCAGGCAAGCATCCTGATGCAAGCGGAGGGCGGCGAACCGGAAGAGCCGGACCTGGACGAACCTCGCCGCCGGCACCCGAAGGCGTTCTCGTGAGTAACGGACCGCTTTCGGGGGAAAGGGCAGGCTGAAGCAGCGCAGCGCTGCACTGTGGTGTATCCGGAAGTCAGGCCGTAGGCCTGTGTCATATCAGCCGGCGCCTCGAAGGCGCCGACGCGACCCACGCGAGCGGCTTCTCGGATTGGAACGTAGCATCTGCCGCGGCTCCGGCGCCGCACGCGTCTGCCATTGGTCCGACGCATCTGCCGCGGCCGCGGCTTCAGCCGGCCACGCCGGCACGTAAAACGTGCCGGCTGATACAACAAAGGCCTGCGGCCTCGCTCCCCCGCGAATCATTAGGTCGGAGGTCACTGGCGAGGGCGAGGCGCATGGTTTCTTAGCAGCGCAGTCGAAGGAGTTCTTCTTCGACTGCGCGCGGGGTACCCACGGTGGCGGTTCGTCCCGGGCCGCGCTTCGCTCTGGATGCTTGCGCAAAGGGGGAATCGGAATCTGTCAAGCGACTTTGCAGGAGCCATGGGGTGGCCGCCAGGCGCGGGAACGCTAAAACGACCAATGACGCGCGCAGCACGGCGAACCGGCCAGCCGCCTGGCGTTGGCAGGACGCGAAGGCCCGATCGCGCTCACATTCACGCGGTGCTGAACCATTGCAGCCAGGCGCGTCGGCAACCCCAGGCTCGCGGTTGCCTCGTCGATCACTGCGCATGATCGACCTCCACGCGTCCACCTACCCAGGTTTGCTTGCCGACGCAACAGACCCGCCGGATGTGAGTCGTCCCACACCCGGGCATGATCAGAGATGCGCGCCTGCTCCCGGCCGGGACGTCAAGGCATCATTTGCGCAGAGGAGTGGCGGTAGGCGTCCGCATCGGCCGCCTTGTTGGCTCGGGGGTGGGCGTCGTCGTCGGGACGGCGGTCGGCGTCATCGTTGGTGTCGCCGTGGGCGCCATCGTCGGGACGGCAGTCGGCGTCCTCGCCGGCCTACGGGTCGGCTCAACGGTGGGTGTCTGCGTTGGTGTCGCAGTCGGGGTTTCGGTGGGCGTCCTCATCGGCCTACGGGTCGGCTCGGCAGTGAATGTCGGAGTCGGCAACGGTGAGTCGATCGGGTCGTCCAGCACGTACGCTGCTACACCACTAAGGTCGGATCTGGCCGCAAATGACCAGATCGCAACCGCTACGAGACATGCCGCCAATGGCCTGCTCAAATGTGACACGAAGCCTCCAGGCACCTTGTGAAATCATCCGAACTCTGATCCGGGACATTCGCCGCCACCTATGCTCTTTGAGGGGAGCAGGCAAAAACGACTGTAAACAGGAGGGCCAATCCGTCAATTATCGCACGGAATCCCAGCGTTATGCCGAATTCAGGCGACAGCGCAAGCCCGGCTTGCATAACGATCAAAACAAACGAAGATAGAACAACGGTCAAAACCGACACTAAAGGCGCCCAACGATGACGAAACAAGACCATCCCGGCGCAAAAGGCAAACGCAATCGCAAAGGCGGAGCCGTATCCGGCCATGAGCAGGGGAGGCGTGGCGGTGGCGAGATCCGGGATCGCTCGCGCCAGACCGATCGCTTCGCCCACCCGCCACACATTCACGCCGCTGAGCAGCGCCATCCAGGCAAAAAGGAGCCGCCTCAAGACATCCCCGCGATCCGAGCCGCCATCGACATCGCCCAGGCCGCGCCAAAGGGGCCGGCGCCGAGCGCGTACATCACCCCGGTCTCACCGGGCAGACGCCCCACCAGCGGCTCGCCATCCCGCGATTCGCTCGAGACCCCGGTCTGACGCCAGGCGATTTCCTCGAGCGCGGCGGGGAAATTGCGCTTGAGGAATCGGCGGGTGAGATCATCCGGATCCTCGATGGCCGCTTCTCCGGCCGCCGGTCCGCCGGCCGCCGTCCACGACCCAATCCGCACCCGGCCATCCGGGGTTTGGGCTGCGATGAGGCGGCCCCGGCCGACCACAACGGGCTGGGTCAACCCTGGCAGCTCGCCCGGATCCAGCGGCCGGCTCACCCAGACCGCGCCGCGGGCCAGGGTCATGGCATCAGCGAGATACGGCGACAACAGACCGGCATAGGCGTTGGCCGCCAGCACGATCCGGCTCGCCACAATGCGTTCACCCGAGGCGATGGCTTCGAGCGGACTGAGCGGCGTGGCGCGCGGGCGCTCGATGGCCCGGATCTCCACGTGCTGGCGCACCGCAATTGCCGGATGCATAAGCAGGCGCAATGTCAACTTCGCCAGATCCACCAGGGCCGCCGGCCGCGCATCGACCCGCTCGGCGGGATCGTCGAGCTGCATAACGCTCCGGTTGGGATACCAGCGCGCCGTCACGGGGCGGGTCGCGACATTGAGCCGGGCCGCCCAGGCGAGCAGGTCGCGCGCGCCGGCCTCGGTCGCCAACGGGTGCTCGGGGTCCGCCGTCACCAGGCCGATTGCACGGCGGGTGGCGCCTTCGGCGACGCCCTGGGCGGTCGCGACTGTGACATTGCGACCGCTCTCAGCCAGCGCGCGCGCCACGCACGCGCCCACCAACCCCGCCCCGATAACCAGCGTGTCGATCGGCATATTATTTGCTCCGGCGCGTGGCTCGCAATGCCTCGGCTACTTTTTGGCCGCGGGCTGCTTTGGCGGTTCGTCCGGCGCCGCCTCGCCCTTCAAATACGCCAACACTTCTTCGGCGTGGTTTTCAGGGTTAACTTTTTCCCAGACATGCTCGATTCTCCCGTCGGCGCCCACCACGAAAGTGGCTCGAAAAATACCCATGTACGTTCGGCCCGCAAGTGTCTTCTCGCCCCAAACCCCCATCGGATCGATCAGCTTCCGCTCGGGATCGGCCAGGAGCGGGAAGGTCAGCGAAAACTTGGCGGTGAACTTGGCGTGGGCCTTGACATCGTCGGCGCTCACCCCAAATACGGGCACACCGAGCCCGCCAAACAGCGGCAGATTGTCGCGGAAGCTGCAGGCCTCTTTGGTGCAACCGGGCGTGTCGTCCCTGGGGTAGAAATACAGGACATAGCGCTTGCCGGCCAGCCCGGCTGAGCTTACCGTGCCGGCGCTGTCGGATTCAAGCGTGAATTTTGGGGCGGGATCGCCAACTTTGAGCATGCGCGTTTCTCCTATCGTCGGAATCGTTGGATGCGCCTGATGATACGCGATCCAGGCTGTCGCGTGCATTCGCCGCCGGGGGCAATATCCCGCCCGAGTTTGCGATGGTGACAGGAATATCTCACGCGAGGAAGCGAAGCCCTTGCTTTGTTCGCGACTTCGCGACTTCGCGTGAAATGCCCCAAACGGCGAATCCACCCAAGTTGTCCTCTAGTACGATGTGCCCATGCTTTTGCGCTGCAAATTGCATGGCCAGGTTTTCGAGTTTCGCGATCTGCGCGAGCTCATGGGCAAGGCCAACGACGAGAAGTCGGGCGACCGGCTGGCCGGCCTTGCAGCCAGCTCGGTGCTCGAGCGGGCTGCTGCCCGGTATGTGCTGAGCGAGGTCCCATTGTGGGCGCTGCGCGAGAGCCCGGCCGCGCCGTATGACTCGGACGAGGTCACGCGGGTCATCGATGACGCGCTCGATCCAACGGTCTACGCCGAGATCAAGGGCTGGACGGTCGGCGCGCTGCGCGAATGGCTGTTGCGGGACACGAGCTCCCCGGACGCGATCCGCCGCGCGTCAACCGGCATGACCGGCGAGATGATCGCGGGCGTGGCCAAGCTGATGTCGAACCTCGATCTGGCCCTGGCCAGCGCCCGGCTGCGGGTGGTGACCCGGGCGAACACCACCCTTGGCCTGGCCGGCACGCTCGGGTCGCGCCTGCAGCCCAACCACCCCACCGACGATCCCGAGGTGATCCGGGCGGAGATCATGGAGGGGCTGTCTTTTGGCTGCGGCGACGCCGTGATTGGGATCAATCCCGCCATCGACACGCTCGACAACGTCGCGCGCCTGCTCGAGCTGACCCAGTCGATCATCGAGGCCGAGGGAGTTCCGACCCAAAACTGCGTCCTCGCCCACGTCAGCACTCAGATGGCGGCGTTGCGGGCGGGCGCGCCGCTGGGGCTGATGTTCCAGTCGATCGCGGGCACGGAACGGGCCAACGCCTCCTTTGGGATCTCGGTCGGGCTGCTCGATGAGGCGCGCGGGCTGGCCCAGGCCGGCAGCAACGTGTCTGGCCCGAATGTGATGTATTTCGAGACCGGCGAAGGCTCAGAGCTGTCGGCCGACGCGCACAACGGCTGGGATCAACTGACGCTCGAGGCCCGCTGCTATTGCCTGGCCCGGCGCTATTCGCCCTTCATGGTCAACTCGGTGGTGGGCTTCATCGGGCCGGAGTATCTGCGCGACGCGCGCCAGATCACGCGGGCCGGGCTGGAGGATCACTTCTGCGCCAAACTCGCCGGCCTGCCGATGGGCGTCGACGTGTGCTACACCAACCACGCCCGGGCCGATCAGAACGATCTGGAGGGCCTGGCCATCTTGCTCGCGGCGGCCGGCTGCACTTTCTTCATGGGCGTGCCCGGCGGCGATGACCCGATGCTCAGCTACCAGTCGACCTCCTTTCACGACATTTCCGCCCTGCGCCAGCTCCTGCATCTGCGGCCGCTGCCGGAATTCGACGCATGGCTAATGCGCCGCTTCGTTCTTCCTTTCTTCTGTTAAAAAGCGTGAATCCATGCCAAACAAATGCTGAAGATCGATCTGCCAGACCCAATCGCGCGCAAGACCGCCCGCCTCGGTCTGGGCCGGGCGGGCGCGCTGCCGCGCACACGGGCGCAACGGGTTTTCGATGCCGATCACGCCATCACCCAGGACGCTCTGGCCGAGACCGTTCCGCCCGAGCTGCTCGAAGAACTGGGCCTGTTCAGCGTCGACAGCGCGGCGCCCGATCGCGAGACCTATTTGCTGCACCCCGACCTGGGCCGGCGCCTGTCGGTGGCGGCGATTGAAACGCTGCGGGCCCATATCACGCCTGGCGCGGACGTCCAGATCGTTGTCTCCGACGGGTTGTCGGCCCGCGCGGTGACGGTTAATCTGCCGGAGCTGCTGCCCGCGTTGCGGATCGCGCTGGCCGAACGCGGGCTGCGGATGGGTCCGCCCTTCTTTGTCCGCCTGGGGCGGGTCGGTCTGCTCAACGCCGTCAACGCCATTGCGGATGCGCGGGTCGTCGTCATTCTGGTCGGCGAGCGCCCGGGGTTGGGTCGGGCCGATGCGCTGAGCGCCTATCTGGGCTATCGGCCGCAGGTCGACAGCACTGATGCCGATCGCGAGGTCATCTGCAATATCTTCCCCAACGGTCTGCCGCCGCGCGAGGCGGCCCGTCGCATCACAGAGCAGATCATTGCCATTCTGGGCGCGGGCGTCAGCGGGGTGACGGTGCGATGGAGGAACTAACGGGGTTACTTGTGGACCCCAGCTTTCGCTGGGGTGACGTTCTTTGAGAGTGGACCCCAGCTTTCGCTGGGGTGACGTTCTTTGAGAGTGGACCCCAGCTTTCGTTGGGGTGACGGTGCGATGGCGTATTTGACGGGGTTACTTGTGGACCCCAGCTTTCGCTGG
>JBDSIP010000574.1:0-2522 GCA_039917915.1 Thermoflexales bacterium | reverse complement strand
AGATCGGCCCCCTTGTCGTCCAGCAGATGCAGCCGGCACTGGCCCAGCCCGCGCGCACGGTGGCGGCCGACCGCGCGGGCGCCCGTCACGCAGGCGGCCAGCAGGGCCTGGGCCAGCCCCGCCGGGGCTGGGTCGGCGCTTAGACGGGATCGGAAGGTCAGCCCGGAGGACAGGACCCGTGTCGCGCGCAAGGTGTCGTCGGCCGCCGCGCCGGTCTCCTCATCCACCTTGGTCTGGCGGCGGATCGACGAAAATGCCGCCAGCACATCCTCGCGCCGGAAAGCGTTGGGCGCGATCTTCAGCGCCTGCTGAAGCGCCTCACGCAAGTCGTCGGGGAGCTGCGCCCGGCCGAAGGTGAGCGACCCCGAGGAGCCCAGATCGCTCCCGGGTCGCCCAAACAACTGGTCGGCGGCCTGTTTGAAGTCGGACAGGCGAGTGTGCTTCTGTCGCTCGAACGCGCCCAGAATCTCGGCGCACTGCGCGACGAGGAGGCCCTTCACACTTCGGCCGGCAAGGTATGGCAGACCCGATTCGTCATGCTGGGCTTCAACATCGACGGCGCCGGCAACGCCATCCCCCCGCCCGAAGACGGCGGCGCTGAGCAACTCGATTTCGATGAAGTAGTTGGCCATCATTCCTCCATGTCGACGAAGCGATCAAGAGCCTCGATGGCGTCGAAGTAAGCGCACGCCGGGCCCGCCCAGCCGGTCCGCTGCGCGTCCGGGTATCCCGCCAATGGTGGAAGTGTCTTGCGAATGGATTGCAAGAATAGCTGCGTCGCCTGTGGCCCCTGACGAAGGGGATCGCGCAACGTTTTGAGCTTGTTGCGGCTCTCAGCCCAATCGCGACTCGTCCTGAGCGCGGTCGCAACCTCGGTGAAGTTGGACCAGGTTCGGAGTTTGTCGGCCGCTTTCGCATCGTCGCCCAGCATGAGTGGCCGCAGGGTCAGCGTTCCGGCATCAGCGGTGTATTCGCGCTGCCGAATGTCTTCGATGGAGCGGACCGCGCCGTTGACGGCAATATGCCAGTCGAGAGCGGTGCGGTCGGCGCCCTCCTTCTTCGCGTAACGTTTGGCGCTCCGGCACAGCGCTTCGGCCATCTCGTAGGCCCGCGCAAATGGGAAGCGCGATCCGACGATGGCGATGCCGGCGCAGGCATGCAGGGGTGGGCCACCTACCGTCTCCGCGTCGAATGCGCGCAGGTACTGGGTGGCAAGGGAGAGCCCCAGCCGGCCGTCGCAGACAAAGGTCACGTCGTCTCCGCCAAAGATGATCGGGACGATTGGGAGAAGAAGCGCGCTGGCGTCGTTTTGGTCGTGGCGGATGTACGTGTGGCGACTCCGCTCATCCGGAAGGGCGGGCTTCGCGAGCCAATCCTTGAGCGCCTCGATCGTCTTGTTCAGGGCGCTCGATCCGGCGCGATTGAGTTCCGCAGAGAACTGCTGTAGCGCTTGGATAAGACCCCGGTTTTGATCCGGTCTGGCAAACCGTTCCACGAGCGCCTTCTTCCGGCGTCCCATCCCGTTGCCGTCAGCGTGGACGACGGCCATGTAAGCGGTGCCCTGTTCGCCAAACAGGTTGAAGTCCGTGACGAAGTCGTAGTCTCCGCGGGCCGATTTGAACTCGTTGAGCAGCCGACTGCGTCCAACCTCGCTGGAGTTCTGCTTCGCGCGGATCTCTTCGGAGACATATCGGTCATCTTCCTTCCCCACGACGGGCAAGCCGGTGTAGGCGCAGGCGGCCGTGACCCCCAGACCCAGCGTCTCCATCGCTGGCATCTCCGCCGCCTTCTTCTTCGCCAGTCGTGTCATCGCGGCATTGTAGGCAACCGCCAGCGAGGTGTTCCAGTCAAAGTCCTGATGTGCGATCACGACCGTCAGGCCTGGCGCCTGGGTCAACAGGCCGCGGGTGTATTGGGTCGCGAAAGCCTTTGCCCCATCTCGCGACTTGAACAGGATGCAGGCGTTGCCGCCGCCCCGGTAGACGATCTCACAGTCGGCGCCCTTGTCGATCTCGCCTTGATTCGTTTGTGTGAGCGCGTCGGCGATCCAGCCGTGCAAAGCCTGCTCGACCAGATACGACGCGCCGAGCTGATGGGTGAGCCGGTTGCTGCCAAAGACGTAGGCCTGGATGGCGCTCACGTCCACGAAGGTGAGGGTGTAGGTCATAGCTTGGTGATCCAATCCTGGAACGCATTCGCCAGGCCGGCCTGAATGTCGCGCTTGCCAAAGACGCGCACGGAGTCCTCGACAAAGAAGTTGCTGCTCGTCACGTCATCGAGCAGTCCGTTCGGATCTTCCGAATAGCACACCAGCGCGACCCGGGCCTCCTCGCCGCCCAGTTGCCGCGCCCGCTGGTAGGCTTCGAAGAGCTTCATCTTGGTGGGCTTGTCTTTCGCGTCGACGGTGCACGAGAAGGCATACAACCGATAGCCGCGCAAGGCCGCCACATCGAATTCGAATGTTGTCTCGTGACCACCCTTGACCTTGAAGTTCATGCCATAGTCAGACAACTTGCTTTGCT
>JBDSIP010000573.1:0-4730 GCA_039917915.1 Thermoflexales bacterium | reverse complement strand
TCTCAGCAGTTCCGAACTGCTTCTTGGAGAAAGCGAAAGTGGAAATGGCAGGCCGCAGGCCTTTGTTGTATCAGCCGGCGCCTTCGAGGCGCCGGCGCGACCCGCGCGAGCCGCGTCTGCCACTTGTCCGAAGCCTCCTTCGCTGCCATGACTCCAGCCGGCCACGCCGGCACGTAGAACGTGCCGGCTGATACAACAAAGGCCTGCGGCCTCGCTCCCCCGCGAATCCCAATGTCGGGGGGCGCGTTCCTCTGGTGTGGGCAATCGGTGGTGAAGCGGGTATTGCAGGATGCGGACGGATCGGCCAGGTAGCGTAAGCCGTTACGCGCATGCGCATCCCTGGCGCTATCTCCACGTTGCGTGCCGGGTGATCCGGAAATGGGTCAAGCCAGTGAGGTTGGAGGAGGTTACAATCCCGGCATGAACTGGCAGGATCGTATCATTCTGGATCCGCAGGTGCTGGCTGGAAAACCAATCATCCGCGGCACACGAATCGCGGTCGAGCTGGTGTTGGAGATGCTCGGAGCCGGCTGGACGGAAGCCGACCTGCTCCGCAATTTCCCGCATCTGACCCACGCGGACATCCTTGCCTGCCTGCAATACGCCAGCGCGTCCCTTTCCTCCGAGCGGGTGTATCGCCTGCCCGTCTAGGTCATGCGCTTCCTTGCGGACGAGAACATCATCGGCGACGCCGTCACCGCCATTCGTGCCCGCGGCCACGATGACGGTTGGATAACCGAAATCTCGCCCGGCATAAGCGACCTGGTCGTGCTCTCGCGCGCGCAGACCGATGGGCGCACCGTCCTCACCTGCGACAAGGACTTCGGCGAGTTGGCTTTCAGAGTCCGTGCGCCTGCGATCGCTGGAATTGTGCTCTTTAGGCTTGCCGGCCTCGCGCCTGAAGAGATGGCCACGCTGATGGTCCGCTCGCTTGAGAGCCAGCAGACATGGGAGCGCGTCTTTGCCGTTGTGAGTCGAGACAGAATTCGGGTGGTCCCGTTGCCTGCCGTGTGAGCAGATGTTGTCTCGGACATCCATTCGCGCCGTACGTCTGGTTCCCGTGGCAAACGGCAGGCCGGTGGTGACGATCGGCGACGCAGCAGGTTTTGTCCGGTGTATCTGCGCCTGCCCATTGCCGAAACGCCGGCCGCCAGAAGAACCCCCCAAGCCTCGGCGTTTACGGCATTTTGCAGGTGAAGGGTAACATGGCTCTTGCAAAGTCCCTTGACAGAATCCTTCATGCGTGTCTGCCCCATCCTTCGTCGCCCGCCTATTGCAATTTGCAGGAGAACGAGAGAACGGGAGAGGACATTTTCCCTCCCGTTCTCCCGTTCTCCTGCAAATTGCCTTGTGTATGACTGGCGCGGTGGGGCTTCGGCCGGAGAACAGCCGACTTTGCAGGAGCCATGCGTAAGCTCATTCGTCCGCTTGACAAGGCGAGCGACCGCCACTACCATCACAGTCGAATCTCGCTCATTGAAGGTGGACACACTTTCGGTGGGTGACCAAAGTCATCGCGGTTGCAGGTCCAACGTTTGGTCGCTGCATCTTCAGAGACGCTTGCCGCCGATGTTCCGGCGTTCGAAGGTCTCAATGCCAAAGCCGCCGCGGGCACCCTCCAGGAGCACGCGGACTACGTCGGGCTGGCCCAACGCCTGCAGAAGATCAGCCAGCCGCCCGTGGCTCCGTCCGTCATCCTGGAAGGGGGAAAATCTCATGACCGCGGTCCGCGATGTCTCATTCGACACCCTGAAACTCGAGCAGAACGGCCGCGTCCTGACGGTGTATTTCTCGAACCCGCCGCTCAACTTCCTCAATATGGCCTTCATCCGCGATCTCGATCGCCTGACGCAGGTCGTGGATGACGACCCCTCCGTGGGCGCGGTTGTGCTGACCGGAGGCGTGCCGGGCCGCTTTCTCACCCACGCCGACCCGCGCGAGTTCGGGGATCTGCAGCGATTGCCTCACCCGCAGGTGTCGATGGGGGTGATGGAAGTGCTCGTGCCGTTGCTCAACCTGTTGTTGGGAATTCCCGGGCTGGTGGCTACGGTCGAACGGTTGGGCGGGGTTGCCGGAAAGGGCCTCGCCATGGGTTTTCGCTGGAAGCGGGCGACTCTGCGCATGAACCGGTCGCGGGCCGTCTACATCGCGGCAATCAATGGGCCGGCCCTCGAGGGCGGCCAGGAAATCGTGCTGGCCTGCGACCTGCGCTATGCCGCCGACGCGGCGAGTCTGCGGATGGGCAATCTGGAGATGATCGTGGGGGTGATCCCGGGCGGCGGCGGCACCCACCGGATGCTGCGCATGCTCGGCACCGCCCGCGCGCTCGAACACATCCTGGAAGCTGCACCGCTGACAGCCGACGAGGCCCTCAGGCTCGGCCTGCTGCATCGGGTCGTGGCCGCGGACCAGCTTCTCGCCTACGCCCAGGCGACCGGCGCCCGCCTTGCGCGCCGGGCCCCGATCGCGGTCGCGGCGGCGAAGCGATGCATTTACTTTGGGGCGCATCGCGACCTCAGCAGCGCGTTCGACCTCGAAATGGCCGGATTCCTGGCGGCCGGGCTCGGGCCCGGCCCCGGCCGGGTCCTCCAGCCCTTTCTCGACGACCTCGAGCGCCTGGGCGATACGCCTCATCTCGCGAATCCAACGCCCTGGGTTGAGGGTACCCGGGTTGACTTGGTCGACTGAACAAAAGGAAGGGAAACATGAAAGTACGCAACCTGCCGGGCGCCACCAACTTGCTGTCGAGCACCCTGATCTACCAGGACGGCGGGGCCTTTGATTCGCAACCGCAGAACATGCCCGGCAACGAGTTGGAGACGAGATGGGTCAACAGCCTCGCCTGGGGCCTGTGGCGGCAGGATCTGCCCATCACCAACTGCCGATTGTCCAACGGTCAGCGGCTCGGCATCGAGGAGCTCAGGATCGGGCGATCGCTCCTGCAGCTGCTCATTACCGTGCTGACGCTCGGCTTCTGGTCGCCCATCATGATCAGCTGGCGTTGCTGCCGCCCGCCGATCCAATCCGGAAACCTGGACTGAGGTCCTGACGATGATCAAACCCGAAAAGCAGGGCCCACAGCCGTGGGCCAGCGCCCACGACACACACCAGACAACGGTCGCCGAAATCTACAACGTCGACAACGTCGGTCCTGACGGGAATCTGCTCTCGGGCTGGGAGATGTTCCGACGCGCCGGTGAGGACCTCAACGAACTGATCCGCCGGGCCCCAACAGCCCGCAAGCGTATCCTCCCGATTGGCGCCGGATGGGCACTGTCGAAGATCAACATCACCGATGGCTGGCTGGTGAACACCAAGCAGCTGAACGGCTGCTACGAAGTCGGCGACAAGTACTTCCATGACGCGTATCCGGCGGAGCGGCGTCCCAACCTCGTCCTCGCCCAGGCCGGCATGCAGATCGCCGAGCTCAACTCGTACCTCGAACTCTTCCCGCCGACGGATGACAAACGGCGGGCGATCCAGGCCGCCGGGATCGGCAACGGCCAGACCATTGCGGGAGCCGTCTCCGGCAACACCCACGGCTCGCAGCTCACCTACGGGGCGATGCCCGACTTCGTCGTCGGCCTGCACCTCGCGACCGGCAGCGGCAAAACGATCTGGCTTGAGCGGCAGTCGAAGCCGGTCATGAACGATGACTTTGTCGAGAAGATCGGCGCCCGGCTGATCCGCGACGACGATATTTTCAACGCGGCCGTTGTCAGCATCGGCGCATTCGGGATCATCGTCGCCCTCGCGGTGGAGACCACCCCGATCTATCAGCTCGAGTTCCCGCCCATCGCCACCATCAGCTACGCCAGTCTGAAGCGGAAGCTCAACGACTTCGCTGCCGGCATAATTCCTCAAGACCTCTATCATTACGAGTTCATCTTCGACCCCTTCTCCCGGACGCAGAAGGCCCTGGAGGCGGGCGCGCCGAAGGTGCCCTACCTACCCGGCGTGCGAACGCCCAAGCCCCGCTGGATCATCCGCGACAAGAACGGCTACGCGCCCGGCATGAGCATCTTGAAAGTTCTCGGCTTTCTGGCCAGGCTGTTGCCGCCGCGTTTTCTGACCGGGATTGAGTACCGGCAGTACCGCAAGTTCGCCCTGCTTGGCAAGGTGCGCGGCAGTCCGGGCCAGCTTTACACCTCGTCGATCTACTACCTCAGGGGCTACATCGAGAGCGCATTCGCGGTATCGGTCAAAGACGCGGCGGCGACGATCGACATCGCCTCGCAGGTGACCCAGGAGCTGGGCCTGCCCTCGGTCTACCAGGTGCGGCTCTGCCGCGCCTCGACGGGGACGCTCGCGTTCACCCAGCACGAGCCGATCACGGCGGTCTTTGAGCTCGGGATGATCCACGACGAGCGTTTCCCTGAGTTTGAGCGCCGCCTGGACGAGGCGTTCCGGAATGCAAACATCCGCTACACGATGCACTGGTCCAAGAATTCCGGGATCAGCCCAGACAAACTTAAGTACATGTACGGCGACGCCAGGATTAACAGTTGGAAGGCCGCAAGGTCGGCGGTCTTCGACGGTGACGCTAAGTTGATGAAGGTGTTCGAAACCGATGTCATGGTCGAAGCGGGATTGGCCTGATCATGCGCCGAATCCGCCGTTGGGGCCGGTATCACGAAAGAGTGGTCAGCGTCCGCACGAGTCCGGTGGACGCGGTGTTCTTTGTTTGACGGCTTTACTCCCTGCGCTCAAGTTCGTCGGGTGTTGGCCTT
>JBDSIP010000572.1:0-4340 GCA_039917915.1 Thermoflexales bacterium | reverse complement strand
CAGAGGCGATATGCCCCGGCGCAGCCGGGGCATATCGCCTCTGACACTATTTCGCCATCAGCGCAACGTATACCGGCAACCCACTCCGCTCGGAGGCGACAAATACCTCCCGGACCGTCTTGCCCTGCTCGCGGGCAAGCTGCTCGAACTGGGCCCGATGGTCGAAGACGGCAAATCCGGGCGCGGTCTTGTCGCCCGACCACAGCAGGATGTAGACCCGGGTCGGGTCGGCGAGCAAGGCCCGCGCCTGCTGTTTGAACGGCTCGACCGCATCGCCGGTGAAGTAATGGATTTCCAACGGGCGCACCCGCCCGGCGGTCACGACTTCAATGTTGGCCCTGATCCCCCAATCAAGGGCGATGGGCTCGCTGATCCGCTGGCCGTCCAGCCAGGCCGACATCGCATACACCGCGTCGGAGAAGCGGCCTGACCCGCCCGTCCGCGCCAGCGACGCGTGCTGCTGCTCACTCACCCACAGGTCGCGCGAGAACGGCAGGGCAATGCAGATCGCGGCCAGCGCCAACGTGGCGAGCGGCGCCGGGGCGCGCTTAAACCAGCCCGAAAGCGGCGGGAGCGCCAGGATGGCTTCGGCCGCCCAGACCGCCGCGCAGGCCACAACCCACTGGGGAAGCGGCAACAGAATGAAGATGTGGGTGGCCCACAGACCCGACACTGTAAAGGAACTGATCGGCAAATACACGGCGATGCAAGCGAGCACGGCCAGCCACGTGCGCCATTCGGAGCGGCGGATTACAAGTGCGCTGCCGACCACGAGGCTGCCGAGAAACCAGGGCATTGCCAGCGTATTTCCAAACGGCGCGCCGTTGTACCAGAAGTAGCTGCCGTTGAGAAAGACCTCAAAATCGGCCAGGCGCTTGCCCAGGTTTCCCAGGAAATCCGCGTTCACCACGCCGTTCTGGGTCGGCACCGCGAGCGACCCCAGCAACAGGTTTAGCGTCGGCGCGCCCGCCCCACCCGCCACGCCGAGCAGGTTGAATAGCAGCAGGGGCGCATTACCAACGACGAAACCCGCCGCCAGCCACGGCAGGGCACGGAGCCCGGCGGCCAGGCGCGCGCGCAGCGCACCCCGGCCCGCTGCGAGCAGCCAGACCGCGGCCATCACCGCCAGCAGGACCAGCCACCACAAGAAGACGAACTTCGCCCACAGCCCGAGCCCGGCAAAAACACCGGCCGCCAGCAGCGCGAAGCGCGCGTTTCGGCCCGCGCCCATGCGCAGGCGCGCGACATCCAGGGCGATCAGGCTGGCCAGCGAAAACACCGTCATGGTCGAGGTGACGGTGATGCCCTGGCGCGAGAACCAGATGAACGATGGATTGGCCGCCAACATGAGCACGCCCAACGCCGCAACCCGATCACCAAACCAGCGCCGCCCGGCGACAAAGGCGAGCGCCAGTGTGACGCAGGAGAAGAAGATCGGCTGCAAACGGGCAGCGGCTACGCCGGGTCCAAACACGGCCATAAACGGCAGGCTGAGGTAACCGGTGATCGAGCCGAGATAGTCCATCCGCATGAGCGGAAGCGTCATCCCGCCCAGTCCCAGCCCGATTCCGCGCAACAGCTCGGGCTGCTCACCGCGCATGAGCGCGAGCATCGGCGTCAGGTCAAAGCCCTCGTCGTAATAGAAGCCGGGCAATTCGAGCTGGCGAAGTGAGATGCTGAGGAAGAGGCCGATCGCCGCGACGGGGACGAGCCAGATCAGCAAGGAGCGCTTCATGCGACGGCGGATTGTCGCATATGCGGACGCGCTCGTTGGTTTCTTGTTGACGCGCTGAACTCACTGTGCTAGATTATCAAGCGGACATGGGACCGGACTCAATCAAGACAGTTTCATTCATAGCAGAGGGGGTTTTCGTATGTTCAAGACAAAGAGTCGCATAGCAGCCGCGATGCGCGGCGCAATTATCGCCATTTTTGCGATCGCGCTGGGGTCGCCCGGGTTGGGCTCGGCGATCGCCCAGGCCAGCCCGATCAAAAGCGTGATGGTCGCCCAGGTGCTCGGCAATCAGCTTGACCGCTACGTGGCCGGCAAGGACGCGGCCGTGATCGTCGTCCTCAACGCGCCCGAGCCGGTAAACGCCGCGATTCAGCAGGTCGTGATCAAGTTCGGCGGGAACACGCTTGCGACATTGGAGCCGGTGCCCTCCGCCGAGCCGACGGCCAAACTGGTTTTCATGTGCGCGACCCGCGCCGCGTGCGGCGACTGGAAGGCTGGCGATTACACCTTCGACGTCAAGATCGGCGATGCGATCGCAACCGCGACGGCAAAGTTCCAGGAGCGCAAGAACCTGGACGTCATCATGGCCCCCGTCAAGGCCAACTATGGAGCCAACGATGTCCGGACCACTTCCGGGATCTGGAAGGGTTTGATCGATTTCTCGCAGGCGATTTATCCCGTCGCCCCGGACAAGTTCAAAGTCCGGGTACTGCCCGAGATTGACGCCTCCGCAGATCAGTTCAACACCCTCACCCCGGAAGGTCGCATCCAGCTTCTGCTCCAAACCATTCAGGGCTCCCAGCAGGCCCCTTGTTTTGAGGACCCTCGACCTGCTGACCTGCGCTGCGCGGACTCCATCTCCGGTTTCGTGAAAAACCGGCTCGGACCCGGCGCCGACCTGCAGGGTTTTGCGGTCAAGAAGGTCAAGACCAACATCAATGTCGAATCCGACGCTGACGCGTCCGCGACGGTCGCCCACGAAATTGGCCACCTGTATAACCTCGGCGACGAGTATCAGGGCGGCGCTTTCAACTGCCCGATCAACCCGCCCCCGGCAAGCTACGTCGGGAAGGATTTTGGCAACGCCGAAACAAAGAACTTCTCCTGCAAGGACAGCAAGTCTGCGGAGCCGCCTGCAGGTTTCACGGGATCGCTGATCAAGGCCGACGTCGATTACCCGATCGAAATCGGCGGGCGCGGTTTGCTCACCGACAAGACCAGCTTCATGGGCAATGGCCCGAGCCAGGATGGCTTCTGGATTTCACCGGCCAACTGGGCGGCGATTTTCGACTATCTTGATCCGGCCAAGAAAAGCGTCAAACTGGATCCTGCCAGTTCGGCGAAGGGCACTGCGCCGCGGTATGCCACAGCCACCCGCTGGATCTTCGCGGTGGGCGCGATCGGAAAGGACGACAAGGTCCTCCTCCAGCCCTGGTATTCCTTCGAGGACACGCATGTCCACGCTGACACCACCGGCGATGTCTATACCTTGCATGCGGTAGACGCGACCGGCAAAACCCTGGCCAGCGAAGCGCTTGAAGTCGAATTCGAGGCCCTCGACGGCAAGGGCGAATCCAACCTCGCAATCTTCGAGGGCGCGATTCCGTTCCCCGGGGCCACCGCGAAGTTCGAAATCCTGAAAGGGACGAAAGTCCTCGCCGAAGTCAAGGTGAGCGCCAACACCCCGGTCGTCAAAGTCATCGCGCCTGCGGCGGGCGAAACCCTGTCCGGCAAGACCTATACCGTCAAGTGGGACGGCAGCGACAAGGACGGCGGCAAGATCTATTACGAGGTCGACTACAGCGACGATGGCGTCGAGTGGATCACCGTTGGGTCGGACATCGAGAAGAGCGAGTTCGCCGTGAACCTTTCCGAATTGCCCGGCAGCGACAAGCCGACCGCGCAGTTTCGCGTCACCGCCAGCGACGGGGTAAACAGCAGCGACGCGCTCAGCGGCAAATTCTCAATCGCCCCGCGCGCGCCCGAAGTCGACATCAACTACCCCAAGCCAAACACAACGGTGAAGGCCGGGGCGCTCGTGTCGCTCAAGGGCAGCGCCTGGGACTCCCAGGACGAGGAAATCACGGGCGATGAAGCCCTCGTGTGGTCGTCGGATATTCAGGGAGAGCTTGGCAAGGGCGCGTTGGTAAACGTAAAGAACCTGAAGCCGGGCAAGCACACCATCACCCTGAAAGCAACGAATTCGTTCAAGGTGAGCGGCTCGGGTACGGTGGTCATCACCGTCGCCGAAGCGGCGCCGGCCGCGCCGACCGTCGCTCCGACGGCAGCTCCGACCAGGGTCCCGCCCACCGTAGTGCCGCCGACGACAGCGCCGACGGCGGTGCCGGTCGCGCAGGCCCCGACCGCGGTCCCGCCGACCGCCGTGGTTGCGCCGACGAAGGCGCCTGCCGCGCCTGCCGCGCCTCCGCCGCCCGCCGACAACACCGGACTGATCATCGGAGGCATCGTCGCGCTGGCCGCAGTCGGAGGCGGGGTCTTCTTCATCATGCGCCGAAAGAAGGCCTAGCCTAAACCAATCCACACACCATCGGCGACCGCCGACCGCATTGCAGAAGCAAGGGTCGGCGGTCGTTTTTGTTTCAAG
>JBDSIP010000571.1:0-7279 GCA_039917915.1 Thermoflexales bacterium | reverse complement strand
ACGGCATCACCAAATTCTCGCGCAATATCCTGTTCGACGAGAAGATCGGCGGGACCATGCACATGGCCGTCGGCAGCGGCTACCCCGACACCGGCGCCAAGAACAAGAGCGCCGTGCACTGGGACATGATCGCCGGCATGCAGCACGACAGCAGCATCGCCGCCGACGGCGATGTCTTTTACAAGGATGGCAAGTTTGTGGTCTAGAGCTGATCCGTTAACAGGTGAAGGCCAGGGTGCCTCAGCGTGCCGAGAGCCAGAAACGGCTCCCCAATCGGCGCTAATCTGCGCTAATCTGCGGACAAAATCTGCCGTGCCCGTGACGGGCCGAGCGGACCCGGATATGGATCTATCCGCAGATTCACGCCGATTAGCGCCGACTGGAGCGTGGCCCGAGTCGTTGCCCTTCTTCTGTAAAGGAATACCGCGAACGCTGAACGATGACGCGCGACGCCCTACCCGTCGCGCATCTCAAACACGCTGACCGCCTCGGCCCGATTGCGGGCGTTGAGCTTGCTCAGGATGTTGTGCAGGTGGCGTTTGACCGTGCCGGTCGCGACGTAGATTCGGCCCGCGATCTCGCGGTTGGACAGCCCGGCCCGCACCAGAGCAAGCACTTCCTGCTCGCGCACGCTCAGGGGCGCATGCCGCGGCCGGAACGAAACGGGGCCGTCCATATGCTCGGCTTCGGCGGCTAGTTCAGCAAATTGCAGGCGTTGCACGGCGTCTCTGTCTCCTCGATGGCGGGCGCGCTGTCCAGCTCAACCATCGTATCGTCCACATCGAAACGATCAGCATCCCGGCGGGCCGGCCGGGCCGGCACCGCGAGCGGAGGTCGATTGCGCCCAAGCGCCGCCGCCCGGTCAATCGCCATTTCCCGGCGTGAATCGCCAGCCTCCTGCGCCGTCAGATCGGCGCCTGGCTCCAGCACAATGACCGGCGTCGCAGTGACGGTTGGCAGGGCGGTTGCGCGCTCGGGCGTGGCTGTTGCCGCCTCGGACACCAGGCGCGCCCGGGTGAGCGGGTTGAGCGCAGATGACGCCGCAAACAGGACCACCGCCATAAGGGCCCCGCTGACGAGACGTGAAGCCGGAATCAGCCAGCGCCGCGTCTGCGCAACGCGTGACCCCGGCCCAAGGCGGCCTTGAATCGCAGTCCAGGCCCTGGGGGAGGGCGCAGCCGCGGCGGCGCGCGCCTTGAGTCCGACCGTCAGGCGACGCCGCACCTCGGCCAGGGACTCAAATTCGGCCCGGCAGGCCGGGCACCCGGCCAGATGGGCCTGGGTCAGGAGCCGCTCGGAGCGGGTTACCTCGTCATTCGACAGGGCGACCAGCAGCTCGCGAGCTTCGCGGCACTTCATGGCCTTACCTCCCCGCCGGCATCGGGAATCGTTGCGCCTTCGAGCGACAGAAGCGGACCCAGTTCGTCGCGCATCACCCGCAGCGCCTCGTTCAGCCGGGACTTGACGGTTCCAAGCGGGATGTCCAGAATCGTCGAGATCTCGGCATACGACAGATCCCAGTAGTAGCGCAGCACCACGACTGCCCGCTTTTTGCCGCTCAACCGCTGCACGCAGCGAAAGATCGTGTCGGTGTCCTCGAGGCGCTCCTCGTGCTGGCGCTGCGCGGCATCGGCGGTATGTCCGGCCCACTTCAGCGGCAGCGGATTGAGGCGGCGGCGCCGGCGCCAACTCAGACAGTAGTTCGTGGTGATGCGATACAGCCAGGTGCTGAAGGCCGCCCGCTCGGGCTGATAGGTCGCCAGGGCGCGATGGGCGAGCAGGAATACCTCTTGCAGGGCATCGTCGGCCTCGGCGCTGTTACCGAGCAAAAGCCAGGCCGTCTTGTAAACCAGGTTCTTGTATTGGTGATAGAGGGCGGCAAAGGCGGTCTGGTCCCCCGCCAGCGTCCGCCCGATCAGCACCATCACCTCGCTTTGCATCTTTGGGTAACTATACGCAGGGCAACGTCAGGAGTTCGATCCCGTTTGCATCCGTGCGAGTCTGCGGTCCGAGTGACACGCGTTACGGGTTTGGTCTAGGGTTTATCCGCAGATTCACGCAGATTCTCACAGATTTGGATAGAAAGGAGCAATACTGCCAAATTCCAATCTGCGTCAATCTGCGTCAATCTGCGGATAAATCCAGCTTGCACCCGTGCGAGTCGATGGTTCCGGTGACCGCGCTACGGATTTGGTCTGGGTCTGTCCGCAGAATCACGCAGATTCTCACAGATTTGGATAGAAAGGAGCAACACAGCCAAATTCCAATCTTCGTCAATCTGCGTCAATCTGCGGATAAATCCAGCGTGCACCCGTGCGAGTCTGCGGACCCGGTGATACGCGTTACGGGTTTGGTCCAGGGTTTATCCGCAGATTCACGCAGATTCTCACAGATTTGGATAGAAAGGAGCAACACAGCCAAATTCCAATCTGCGCAAATCTGGGTTAATCTGTGGACGTATCCCGGCCGAGGGTATAAAGAGCCCTGGCGTTCCCGCTTCCCCCACCATGCCCGAACTTACAGCCTCCCTTGCCTCCCTCCAAACCCTGATCGAAACTCGCGAGCCCTCGATCCACGCGCTCCTGCCTGAGCCCGGACGCTTCGACCGGTTGCGCCGCGAGGCCGCCGCGCTCGAAGCCCGTTTCCCCGACCCGGCCAATCGGCCGCCCCTCTTCGGTACCCTCGTCGCGGTCAAGGACATCTTCCACGTCGAGGGTTTTGTCACCCGCGCCGGGAGCAAACTCCCCGAGTCGCTGTTGCAGGGGCCGCAGGCCGCCAGCGTCACCCTGCTGAAAAATGCCGGCGCGCTCGTCCTCGGCAAGGCGGTGACGACCGAATTTGCCTTCTTTGGCCCCGGCCCCACCCGCAATCCGCGCGACCCGGCCCGCACGCCGGGTGGCTCAAGCAGCGGCTCGGCCGCCGCCGTCGCTGCCGGTTACGCCCCGCTTGCGTTGGGCACCCAGACTATCGGCTCGATCCTCCGGCCGGCCTCCTTTTGCGGTGTGTATGGATACAAGCCCACCTATGAGCGCGTCTCGCGGGCCGGCGTCATCCCGCTCTCGGGCTCGTACGACCATGTCGGCTTGCTCGCCGCAGACCTGAATGTGCTCGAGCGCGGGGCGCGCGCCCTGATCCCCGACTGGTCGCTTGAGCCAGCCGCCTGGGGGGCTTCACGCCCGACCCTGGGCGTCCCTGAGGGGCCTTATCTCCGCCGTTGCGGGACCGACATGGAAACGCATTTCCGCAACGCTGTTGTCCGCCTGGTTCGCGCCGGCTACAGCGTGCGCTCCGTTCCGATATTCCCCGACTTCGAAGTGATTCGCGACCGCCAATACGCGCTGACCGCGTTCGAATGCGCGCAGGTCCACGCGAACTGGTACGACGCGCATCGCAGCCTGTATCACCCCAGGACCGCCGAGCTGATCGAGCGCGGACGCACCGTTCCGGCCAGCATCGCCGATGCCGCGCGGGATGCGCGTCTTACGCTGCGCGACGAGATCGCGCGAGTCATGCGGGTCGAACGCATTGATGCCTGGCTATCGCCCTCTGCGATCGGGGCCGCCACGCGCGGGCTTGAGTCGACCGGCGACCCGGTGATGAACCTGCCCTGGACCCAGGCTGGCCTGCCCGTGCTTGGGCTGCCCATGGACAAGGACGACGAAGGCATGCCCCTTGGCCTGCAACTCACCGGCGCGTTTGGCGGAGATGAGGCCCTGCTCGCCTGGGCGGCCGGCATCGACGAGCACCTCGCCGAGGGGTGATGGTCATCCTCCCCGCCGCCCTCCGCCATCGCGCGCGCGCAACGCCAAACCTAAACCCGTCATTCCCGCGAACTCCCCGCTTCCGCGGGGATGACCGGGAATCCACAAGTCACATTGGTCGCACCTCTGCGATTGGCGCATGACAAATTCACCATCCACCCTCCCCGCCGCCCTCCGCCACCACGCGCGGACCACGCCGGACAAACGCTTCATCGTTTTCGAAGGCCGTAACTGGACATACGCTGAGTCGTATGCCCGAACCGAAGCCTTCGCGCGCGGACTTATTGCCTGGGGCCTCCTGCCCGGCGAGCGGGTCGCCCTGTATCTCGAGACCACCTCCGAATTCCTGTTTTGCTGCTTTGGCGTCCAACTCGCGGGCGCGGCCGTCGTCCTGGTCAACAACCAGTACAAACAGACCGAACTGGGCCATATCCTGCGCGATTCGGGCGCCCGCCTGTGCGTGACCGGCGGCGAACAGGTGGCCGAGCTGGACCGCCTGCGCGCTGGACTGCCCGCGCTTGCCAAAGTGCTGACCCTCGGCCCGGATCTGGACGCCTTCATCGCCGGCGCGCCGGACAACGGACCAACGATCGCACTCAACCTGGGCGACGTCGCCTACATCGCCTACACCTCGGGCACCACCGGGCGGAGCAAAGGCGCGCTGCTCTCTCACCGAAACACGCTCAGCAATGCCCGCAGCGTGACCGCGGCCTGGGAGTGGACGGCCAGCGATCACCTGCTCCACATGCTGCCGCTCTTTCACACCCATGGGCTCATGGTCGGGATTCATGGCACCCTCTTGCGGGGAGCGAGCTGCGAATTGCACCGCCAGTTCAACGCCCGGATCGCCCTCGACCGCCTGATGACCAGTGAGTTCAGCCTGTTCTTCGGGGTGCCCACCATGTATACCCGCCTCATCGCCGAGGCTGTGTCCAGCGGAAAGAGGCCATCGCCCCTGCGGCTGTACGTCTCCGGCAGCGCCCCGCTCAGTCCGGCGACCTTTGCCGAGTTCGAGCGCCTGTTCGGCCAGCGCATCCTCGAGCGCTATGGGATGACCGAGACGATCATGAACCTGAGCAACCCCGTCGACGGCGAGCGCCGGCCGGGGACCGTGGGCGGCCCGTTCCCGGGCCAGGAGGCGCGGATCGTGGACCTGAAAACGCGCCGAGCACTCGGGCCGGACGAGATCGGAGAAATCGAAGTGCGCGGCCCGCACGTCTTTGCCGGCTATCTCAACCAACCGGCCGCCACCGCCGAGTGCTTCGACAGCGAGGGTTGGTTTCGGACCGGCGACCTCGGCCAGGTGAGCGTTGACGGTTACTTCAGCATCACCGGCCGCGCGCGCGAGCTCATCATCAGTGGCGGCTACAACATCTATCCTCGCGAAGTCGAAGAGGCGATCCTGACCTGCCCCGGCGTGCTGGAGGCGGCGGTCTTTGGCCAGCCCGATCCGGAATTCGGCGAACGGGTATGCGCCGCCGTCGTCCGCTCCGACCCAATCCTGACCGCCGAGGCCATCGTTGAACACTGCCGGGCTCAGCTCGCCGGGTACAAGAAGCCGAAGCGGGTCTTCTTTGTCGACGCCCTCCCGCGCAACGCGATGGGCAAAGTCCAGAAACACACCCTGGCCGATAGCTTTGCGCAAAGTTAACATCTCGCCTATACTTTGATAGCCATGACGCAAACGCCAGCCAAACGTTTCTCGTTTTCCAGATTGCTCAAGCGTGACTGGCGGGAGTGGTTGACGTTCCTCGTCTTCGTGGGGCCCAACCTGGGCCTGTTTGTGTACTTCACCTACTATCCGCTGATCCGCAACGTCCTGCTTTCTTTCCAGGATTACAACACCTTCATCGATGAGGGCGAATACATCGGATTGACGAATTTCGTTAATGTGTTCACCGATAGCCAGACCAGCGTCATTCTGCGCAACACCCTGGTCTTTACCATTGCCGTGGTCGGCATCATCCTGGTCCTGGGTTTGATGGTGGCGCTCCTGCTCAATCAGAAACTGCGCTTTCGCAATGGCGTGCGCAGTTTGATCTTCTCGCCTACGGTCCTGGCCGGCTCGGCCGTGGCCGTGGTGTGGATCTACATCTTCGATCCGCGCACGGGCCTGATCCTGCAGCTCGCCAAACCGCTCGGGATCAATCCGCCGGCCTGGCTGCTGGACCCGGCCTCGGCCATGATCGCCATCATCATCGTCTACGTCTGGAAGAACCTCGGGTATGCCGTCGTTATCTACGTGGCCGGATTGCAAGCCATCCCGGCCGATCTCTTCGAGGCCGCCCGGGTGGACGGGGCGAATGCCGTGCAGCGCTTTCGGCATGTCACCATTCCGGGTTTGTCGCCGGTGATCTTCTTCCTCGCCGTCACAAGCGTGCTCACCTCCTTCCAGGCCTTTGATCTGATCCGGGTGATGACCGGCGGCGGCCCAATCAACGCCACGAATGTGCTGATTTACCGCCTCTACGAAGTTGGCTTTGGGACAAATTCATCGATCGGCCGCGCATCGGTGATCGGCCTGATCCTGTTCGTGATCATGCTGGTCGTCACCATCCTCCAGCTCCGCTATCTCGAACGACGCGTCAGCTACGCCTGAACATCATGTCACTCCGCGCCCAATCCGTCCTCTTCAAATCGCTCAGCTATCTGGGCATGATCGCCCTGATTATCGTCATCGGCTTGCCGGTCTTCTGGCTCGTGACCGGCGCCTTCAAGGGCAACCGTGAGATCCTCACCGCCACCCCGCAATTTCTGCCAAAGTCGTTTCAGTTTGACAACTTTGCCCGGGCCTGGACCGGGGCCAAGTTCAGCACCTACTACGTCAATAGCATCGCCACGACCCTGATGGGCGCCACGGCCGAAATCGTGATGGCCGTTACCACCGCCTATGCCCTGGTATTCGTGCGATTCCCGTTTCGCAACGCGGTCTTCATTCTGCTCCTCCTCGCCCTGATGGTGCCTGAGCAGGTCGTCATCGTGCCGAACTTCCTCAGCATCGCCCGGATGGGCCTGCTCGTCACCAAAGGCGGGGCGCTCGAGATCGCCGATTTCGTGCGGGGCTGGCTGGCTATCTTCCTGCCGGGGGCCTCGATCGCCTTTGGCACCTTTCTGCTCCGCCAGTATTTCAGGACAATTCCGATCGACTTGACCGACGCGGCCAAGGTCGACGGGGCCGGCCACGTCTCGATCATGCTCAACGTCATTGTCCCGGTCGCAACGCCAGCCATCGCCACAACCGGCCTGCTGTCGTTCACTGCCAAGTGGAATGAGTATTTGTGGCCGCTCATCGTCACCTACTCCGACCAGTTGCGCACGCTGCCCATCGCCATCTCCCGCCTGCTCGACGCCGAAGGCAACACCGAGTGGGGGGTCGTGATGGCCGGCGCCATCTTTGTCGTCATCCCTGTCATCATCGTCTTTCTCTTCGCCCAGCGCTTTGTCGTCGAAGGCCTTGCCGCCGGAGCTGTCAAAGGCTAGTGATTCGCAACTGCCGGGCGGCGCATGCGCGGCCCGGC
>JBDSIP010000570.1:0-5849 GCA_039917915.1 Thermoflexales bacterium | reverse complement strand
CCCTCAGCGCTGTCATCCCACGCGAAAGCGTGGGTCCCCCTCAGCGCTGTCATCCCACGCGAAAGCGTGGGATCCACAAGTAACGCCGTGAAACACGCGGGATGACGGAAGTTGGGGTGGCGCGGGGGATTGCGGGCAGGCGGTTTCCCCTCTCCTCATCACCCGAGCGCCGGCAGATACACATGCCCTGGCACACCGGCGATCGTCCGCCATTCAGCGTCGCTCCGCCGGCCCGGCGCCACAGCAATTGGACCGCTCCCGCCGTCGTCGTCGTGTAGTTCAGATACGTCAGCGAGAAGTTGTACGGAACGCCCGGATACAGGGTCAGGCTCAAGGCGCTCTCTTTGGTGATCGCGACCTGGGCTGTCATGTTGGTCACCACCAGCCCATACCCGCTGAACGAGAAGCCATCATCGGCGTAGACCGCGAAGGTGTAGCTGTCTGTCACCGGGACGGTCAGCCAGACTTGCCAGCGCAGGGCGTACGGCTCGCCGCCAATCCCAGCGAGGGGTGGCGTCTCCGTGAAGACGCAGGTAAGTCCGGCCGCAACCGGCTCGCCGCGCGCGGCTAAGAACCCACTCAGCGTCGCCGCGCCCGTGATGTCGTCGAAGTATTCGACTGTCGCCGTCCCCGGCGCGCCAATGGTCTGCTCCAGGGCGCCGACATACAGCATCGACCCATCTGGGTCGTCCCCTCGACAAGCGCTCGGGGTAACACCTTGCGCACCCGCACGCCGTCGCCATCATAGGCATACTGGGTCACTGCCAGGATCGCACCGGCGCCATCGGTCTTGGTAATCACCGCCAAACGGTTGTCGACCGTCCAAGCCTGGGTATAGGTGAATACCTGGGTTCCCGACATTTCGGCGCGAATGGTCATGTTGCCGTTGGCGTCGTAGGTGTAACCGTTGCCGCTGGCCGTGGCCGTCGCCGCATGCGGGCGGGCGCGCCGCCAAAGACCGCCTGGGCGGCGATGACCAGACCAAGAACGATGCGTTGAGCGAGGTGTTCCATGCGTCTCCTGCGGATATCAATGTCGCGTGTGAGGCACGGCTGGATAAGGAAGCATCGTTGTATCACGTTTCGACGCGCTTTGCACAGGCCAGGTGGGCAGTCTTTCGGGCGCACGCATGACAAGTCAAGTGAAAACTTGTTTACCGGTCACTCTCATGGATACGCGCGCCGTCGAGCAGTGAAAAGTCGCAGGTAAGGATAGATTTCGTACGTTGTCTTTTGCGCGGAAGGGCTCGTGACGGCAGCAGGTCACCGCCGCCAACGCCCGTCATCCCGCGCTTTCGCGCGGGATGACGGGCGTTGAGGATTGTGCGGATCATCGTTGCCGGATTGGATGAGCTTGTCCCCGACATCCGGAGCATCTGCAGCGTCAGTGTTCTCCGTTATTCAGACCGGCGCCGCGAGGTTAATCACGTCAAATGCCTACCCGAGGGGCTGAAGCTCCTAACGTACAGAGTATCCCGGCCGGCTGAAGCCTAAGCCCCACCACCTGTGACCTTGCCCACCTGCGCCGGATCATGTCTGGAAAACGTTCTCAACGCTTCTACGCCCAACCGCGACATCCGCGTCATCCTCCGCATCCGCGATTCAAAAAGGCATCGGATGAGCCCATCCGTGACATCCGAGTCATCTTCCGAATCCGCGATTCAGACGCCCTGCCCCGCTAGAATGACGCGATGACCCGAACGCGTGAATCGACTGGCGCCGTTGGCCTCCTCCTGACGGTGCTGTTGGCCGCCTGCGCGTCCACGCCAACGGTAACCCTGCCATCGCCGTCCGTGGCTATCACCTATTTCCCAACCACAGCGTCGCCCGTGCCGACGCTCACGCCGACAATTCTGCCTCCCACAGCCGTCCCGCCCACGCCCACGCCTCTGCCGCCCGGGGTCTTCATTGACCCGGCCCTGCCGGCTGACGTGATCGTCACCTTGCAAAAGCGCTTTGATGCGCGCTCGGGGGCCGTGCTCACATCGACCGCGGCCAATGCTGCGCTCCGCATCACACACGCGCCGACGGCCACGCCCGTCATGACTGTCGTCTACGCCCTGGCCGGCGCCTTCCCCACCCTCGTCGACGAGGCCAAAGGCGCCGACCTGCTCCGGGCCTGGGCCGGCGATCCCAGGGCGTTAACCTCGGTGACCAACGACGGGAGCCCACCCTTGCTTTACATGGCGCCCGAGGCGCGGGCCGCCCTGGGTTTGATCCTGGGCCAGCCCTCCCCGCAGGCCCGCATCGTCATCACGGATGCGGCTCGCCTGGCCACCGCGGTTTGGGCGGCCCGCCCGGCCGCCCTGGCCGTGCTGTCTTTTGATCAGCTTGACCAACGCTGGAAGCTGCTGCGCCTCGACGGGGTCAACCTCTTTGAGCGCGAAGCCAATCTGTCCGCCTACCCGCTGATTCTGCGCGTCGGCGCGCTCGGCGCGCTCGGCGATCCGGCTCTCGCCCGCGTCTTTGGCCCGCCCCAGACCAACCGCGATCCCGCTCGCATGGCTGTAGTCGCCATGACCGGAGTAACCGCCCTCGTGCGCGGGACGGCCATTCGGATGGACGAGAAGGGCCAGACCTGGCCCGGCGCAAAGATCCGTGAGTGGCTGCGCGGGGCCGATATCGCCCACATCAGCAATGAGGTCTCGTTCATGGACAAATGCCCCGCCCCGGATTGGAACGAAGGGACGGTATTCTGCTCCAGCCCAAAGCGCCTTGAGTTGCTCAAGGACGTTGGCACAGATGTCATCGAACTGACCGGAAATCACTTGTGGGATCGCGGCTGGGAGAATCTCTCGACGACGCTTGGCCTGTATCGCGACCTGGGCTGGGCGACCTTTGGCGGCGGGCGCACCTTCCGTGAAGCCCTCATCCCACTCACCATGACCGTCAACGGCAATCGGATCGCCTTCGTCGGCTGCAACTACTTCGGGGCAGACTGGGCGACCGACACGATCCCCGGCTCAGCCCGCTGCGGGCGGGATAGCCCGTATAAGTTCGACCTGATCACCCCGACAATCAAGGCCCTGGCGGCCCAGGGTTATCTCGTCATCGCCACCGTCCAGTATGCCGAGCTCTACGACTACAAGCCGAGTGCCGGCCAGGTCTTTGACTTTGAGCAGCTTCGGGCCGCGGGGGCCGTCGTCGTCAACGGCAGCCAGGGCCACCACGTCCAGGGCTTCAGCGTGACCCCGCGCGGCTTCATCCACTACGGCACGGGCAACCTCTTCTTTGGCGATCAGGAAGGCGCCGGCACGCACCAGACCTTTGTCGACCGGCACGTTTTCTACAACGGGCGCTATCTTGGCGCCGACCTGCGGGCCGCCTACATCGAGAACGAGTCACAGCCGGTGCCGATGACGCCCGCGGCCAAGGTTGCCTTGCTCAAAACGTTGTTCGCGGTCAGCGGCTTTGAGCCGTAAACGATCAACTCGGGTCCTTTCCGGGTTATTCCGATCAGTTGCTGTGGGCGCTACGCCACCACGGCCGCCATGCCCTGCTTGGCCTGCTCGTGCGCGTGGATCAGGCGGTAGTACAGCCCGCGCTGTTCGAGCAACGCTTCGTGGTTGCCTTGCTCGGCGATGCGGCCGTCCTGCATCACCAGGATCACATCGGCGTTTCGGATCGTGCTCAGGCGGTGGGCGATGATGAAGGCCGTCCGCCCGGCCAGCAGCGTCTTGAGCGCAGCCTGGATGAGCTGCTCGGTCTGGGTATCCACCGAAGAGGTGGCCTCGTCCAGGATCAGGATGCGCGGATCGGCCAGCAGCGCCCGGGCAAACGAGATGAGCTGGCGTTGACCCAGTGACAGGCGCGCCCCGCGCTCCTCGACCTCGTAGGCGTAGCCCTCGGGCAGCTTCTTGACAAACTCGTCCAGCCGGACCGCCCTCGCCGCGGCCTCGACCTCGGCGTCGGTCGCCGAGAGTTTGCCATACCGGATATTGTCACCCAGCGTCCCGCTGAAGATGAACGGGTCCTGCAGCACCAGCGAGATCTGGCTACGCACTGATTCAAGCGCCACCGTGCGCAGGTCGACCCCATCGATGAGGACCCGCCCCGCGGTCGGGTCATAGAAACGCATCACCAGATTGATGATGGTGGTCTTGCCCGCCCCCGTTGGGCCGACAATGGCGACGGTCTGGCCGGGCGTGACCTCGAGGCTGACCCCGTTGAGCGCCCGGCGCATGCCGCCGTCATAGCTGAAGCGCACATCTTCAAGTTTGACCCCGCCCTGGATCGGCGGCAGCGCCCGCGCGCCGGGCCGGTCAGCGACCTCGGGCTCCGTGTCGAGAAACTCGAAAATGCGCTCAGCCGACGCCATCGCGGCCAGGACTTGCGAATAGACCCGGCTGAGGGCGCTCACCGGCCCCCAGAAACGCCACAGGTAGTTGATGAAGGCCAGAATGACCCCGATGCTCAGCGCGCCCGCAATGACCTCCGAGGCGCCGAAATACACCAGCATCGCAGTGCCAAACATGCCAACCATCTCGACGATCGGCCAGATCAGATTGTCGAGCCGGATGGCCTTGACATTCGCATCCCGGTTCCAGCGATTGATCCGCTCGAAGCGGCTGATGTTGCGCTCCTCACGGACAAAGGCCTGGGTCACCCGCACGCCTGAAACGCTCTCGTTCAGATTGGCGTTCATATTGGCCTGGCTCTTGCGCACGTTGCTCCAGGCTTTTTCGATCCGCGAGCGCAGCTTGCCAAAGATGAAGTAGAACGAGGGCGTGATCAGGTATGCGATCAGGGCCAGCTTCCAGTTGATCAGAAACAGGATCACCACAATGCCGATCAGAGACAGGCCCTCGGCAATGATAGTCGCCATGCCGCCGTTGATCAGTTCATTAATTGCGCCCACATCGCTGGTGACCCGCGACATGATTTTGCCCACGGGCCGGCTGTCGTAGAACCTGAGTGACAGTTTCTGGATGTGGGTAAAGAGCTGGTTGCGCATGTCATACAGCACAGCCTGACCGATGGTGTTCACCCGGAACATGCGCAGATACTGGGCCGCCCAGGCGAGCAATCGAAACACCACCAGAAGGCCGACGATGCCCAGGATCAGGCCATAGTCCTTGTTGGCTACGCCCTGGTCAATGATGACGGCGATAAGATAGGGCTCGAGCAAGGTCGCCACCGTGCCCACCAGGATGAAGCCAAGGACGATGATCAGCGAGCGCTGATACGGGCGCAGATATTTGACCAAACGCCTGAAGTAGCCGTAGTTAAACGGGCGCTCCTGCGCCTCGTCGTCGAGGGCTTCCTCGAATTCTTCGATGACTGCAGTCATTGTTTGTTTTTCCAGTTTGTGGAGGATATGCCCCGGCGAAGCCGGGGCATATCCTCCACAAACAACTTCTAGGCGGAGCCGAGCGGCCGGCGATAAACGACTTCGGTCTTGATCGGGCGATAGCCGCAGTCCTCATAGACTTTCAGCGCCCCGGTCGGGTTTTCAGTGTCAACGTGCAGGGCGGCCTCGGTCATGCCAAGGGCTTCGTGCAGGCGCAGACTGGCGACGATAAGCGCCCGGGCCACACCCTTGCGCCGCCAGTCGCGGCGCGTGCTGATGTCCTCGGTCCATCCCCGCCGCATCCCCAGGGTCGCGTTCTCGTCCGAGTTCACGATGTTCTGCACGATGCCGGCGATTTTTCCGTCCCGGTCGAAGGCGACCTTAAAAAGCGCCGGGATCAAACCAGGGTCGGCTGCATACCGTGTGAAGTCCTTCTCTTCAGGCGGCGCGAAGCCCCAGTGATCGCGGAATGCCTCGATGTCGGCCTCCCACACCGCCCGTTTGTCCCTGTTCCCGACCGGCCGGATCTCGAGTCCTTCCGGCAGGCGGAAATCCGGGTA
>JBDSIP010000569.1:0-3703 GCA_039917915.1 Thermoflexales bacterium | reverse complement strand
AGGACGGCCTCGTCATAGCCGATGCGATGGGCCAGGCGCTCCTGGGACAGCCCGGGCTTGCGTCGCCGGATCTCTCGCAGCAACGCGCCAAACGGATGGCTCACGCGTGATTCTCCCGTCATGTGGGCGGCCCTGTTCCAGGCCTCTCGCGCCAGATCGAGCAAGTTGACAGATTTGTCAGCTTTTCACCGCTCAGTTTTACTACAGTGTCCGCAACTGCGGATTAGGTGTTTGCGTAGGGGGGAAATGAACCGAATGCGTGCATTGGCCGTGCTGTCGCTGAATATCGTATTGCTGGGCGCGTGCGCCGCGGCGCCGCCAAGCCCAACGGCAACGGCGCTTCCTCCCACCGCATTGCCCACCCAACCACCGACGCCGACTGCCGCGCCGACGCTGCCGCCCACCGCCACTGCCGCGCCAACCCAGCCACCCACACACACCACCGCGCCAACGCGCACACCCGCGCCGACCAGCACCCAAACACGCACGCCCACACCCGCGGCGCTTTCCAGGGATGCTGCAGCGCTCCTGGGGGTGTACGTCGCGACATTCTCAAAGGAATACACGACAAAGATGCTGGCGGATATGGGCCAACGCGCATCCGACATGTGCGAGGTCGCTGGGGAGTACAGCTTGAAGCTGACGGCAGGACGCTTTGAACTTCGCCAGGCCGAGCTGCCAGGATGCGTGGTGCAGTTTCCTCCCCCTCCCTTCGGCGATTGGACGGTGACGGGCGATCAGATCGAGTTCCGCTTTGAGGGCTTCTATGTGGGGGGCTGCAGCTCGACGGCAGCCTATACCTGGAAGTTCGATGGCAAGGCAATCCGGTTTTCGGTCAAGGATGACACGTGTCTCAACCGCGTTGTCATGTTTCGAAATCTCCCGTGGATACGACAGGCCAAGTAAGGCATAGGAGCCAGATATGTTCACCCGTAAACTCTTCGTTACCATCGCGCTATCCTCCGTTCTTCTCGCATCCGGCCTGCCCGCTGCCCAGGCGTCCAGCCCAGCCTCGCCGGTGACGCCCGGCAAGCGCCCGCTCAATATCGCCCAATTCGGGCCCGCCATCCAGTCGCTCAGCGCGGCCCGGGCCGCCCAGATCGACGCCGCCGTCATCACAGCGAACATCCCCCAGCTTCAAAGCCTGTTCGCCCAGAACGCGCTGAGCTCCGAGGAGCTGGTCAAGTACTACCTGCAGCGCATCCAGCGCTACGACGTCGACAAACTCAACAGCATGACCGAGCTGAATCCCGACGCGCTGGAAATCGCCAAAGGGCTCGACGCCGAGCGTCAGGCCGGGCGCGTGCGCGGGCCGCTGCATGGGACCGTCGCCGTGCTCAAGGACATGATCGGCACCGGCGACAAGATGCATAACACCGGCGGGGCAAAGGCCCTGCGCGACGCGAAGTCCGACCGGGATGCCTTCGCCGTCAAACGCCTGCGCGACGCGGGGGTCGTTCTGCTCGGCAAATCTTCACTGACCGAGCTGGGAAATTTCATCGCCTTCAGCCAAAAGAATGGCTACAGCACGTTAGGCGGCCTGGTGGTCAATCCCTACAACCCGGCTTCAAGCCCGGGCGGATCAAGCACCGGCTCGGCCGTCGCCGTCGCGGCCAACTTCGCCACCTTTGCGATCGGCGAGGATTCGTGGGGCTCCCTGCTGCTCCCCGCCAATGCCAACAGCACGGCGTCGTTCCGGCCCAGCGTCGGGATGGTCAGCCGCGACCGGATCCTGCCCATCGTTGGCGCGCACGACACGCTCGGCCCGATGGCGCGGAATGTCACGGATATGGCCCTGGTGCTGGACGTCATGGCCGCGACCGATCCGAACGACCCGATCACGATCGCGGCCTCGCGCTCGGAGCGGGGCTTCGCCCAGCGCTTGAACGGCGATGGGCTGCGCGGCAAGCGGGTGGGCGTGTTCGTCCCCATGTCGGCCGGTGATGAGGCGATCAACACCGCTATGACGACGGCGCTGCGCAACGCCGGCGCGCAAGTCATTTCGTTGGAGCGTTTGCCCAGCCTCGTGCCGGGCATCTTCGACGATCTTGACCCGATCACCGCCTACTGGGTGAAGTTCGCCGGCGAGCAGTACTTCGCGGCGACCAATGCGCCGCTCAAGACCTGGGCCGAGATTGTGGCCTTCAACGAGGCGGACCCGGCCGACCGGGTGAAGTACGGCCAGGAGTATCTGGTCATGACCCGCGACACGACGATGACGTCGGGCGAATATGACCGCCGCTATCGCGCGATGCTGACGACGTGGCAAGGCAAGGTCGATGGGATCATGGCGGCCGGCAATCTCGACTTCATCGCCGGCACCGGGGATGCGCTGCTCGACGGGGTGTTCTTCCCTGCGACCGGCTATCCGATCATGTCCCTGCCGGCAGGGTATCGCGCGAACAACGAGCCGGTCGGCTTCATCCTGATGGGCAAGCTCTATGGCGACGCGGCCCTGATGCGGGCGGGATACGCGCTCGAACAAGCCACGCGGGCCTGGCGCGCGCCGAATTTGACACGTTAGCGGCACCTGCGCGCCAAACCTCGCGGGTCTTCGAGACCCGCGAGGTTTTTTCGGCTTATCCCCCTACAATTCCCGGCATGAAGATCACCGCCCTGCGCGCCATCCCGCTCTACGGCAACACCCCCGACGGGGGCTGGACCCACGACTTCGACCCGGCCAACAACCTGCACACCCTGATCGAGGTAGTGACGGATGAGGGCCTCACCGGGATCGGGAGCGCCTACACCAGTGGCGCGCTGGTCGAGGGCGCGCTTAAGCTGCTCCGCCCGTGGTGTCTGGGCGAGAGCGCCATCGAACCCGAGCGGGTGAGCGAGAAGCTGCGCCAGATGGCCTTCTGGCAGGGCCGCGGCGGGAGCGTCGAGCACGCCATCAGCGGGATCGACATCGCGCTGTGGGACATCCTGGGCAAGGCCACCGGCCAGCCGGTCGCGCGCCTGCTCGGCGGCTATTACCGCCACAAGATCAAGCCGTATGGTTCGATCCTGTTTGATGACCCGCCCAAACTGCGCGAGACCCTGCAGAGCGTGACGGCCCGCGGGTTCAAGGCCATCAAGATGGGCTGGCGGCCGTTCGGGCGGGTCAGCCGCCAGCTCGACGCGCTGCTGGTGAAGACCGCCCGCGAGACGGTCGGGCCGGATGTGGAGTTGATGGTCGACGCGGGCGGGAGCGAGCAATTCTGGCCGCATGGCTACAAATGGGCGATCGAGACCGCCCGCATGCTGGCCGATTACGACATCACCTGGTTCGAGGAGGCCCTCCCGCCGGACGACCTCGAGGGCTACTGCAAGCTGCGCGAGCACGCGCCCCTGCCGATTGCGAGCGGCGAGGTGTTTACCCGCCGGCAGTCGTTCATGCCCTGGATCGAGCGAAATGCCCTGGACATTTTCCAGCCCGACTGCACCAAATGCGGCGGGCTGAGCGAGGCCCGCCGGATCGCCTGGATGTGCAACGACCACAACGCGCTGTGGGTGCCGCATGGGTGGAATACGGCCGTTGGGCTCGCCGCCGATCTGGCTCTGAGCGCGGCCGTGCCCGTCGCGCGCTACGTCGAATACCTGACCCCCTCGCCGTACATCGAGGAGATCATCCGCACCCCGTTCAGCCTCGATGCGGACGGGCTGCTGAGCATCCCGACGAGCCCCGGCCTGGGGATCGAGATCGACCCGGACGGGCTGGCCA
>JBDSIP010000568.1:0-6907 GCA_039917915.1 Thermoflexales bacterium | reverse complement strand
GGTTTTCTGGCCCGCTACGGCATGCGCGGGGCGGGCGAGCTCGACATTGCCGCGCCGCGCTGGCGCGACGATCCGGCCGCCCTGAATCAAACGCTCGCCAGCTATCTCCAAGTCAGCGATCCCGCGGCCGCCCCGGACGCGGTGTTCGCCCGGAGCGAACGCGAGGCGGCGGCGCTGGCGGCCGAGCTGATTACGAATGCGCAGGCCAGCCACCGGCTCCTGGGTGGGCTGCGGGCCCGGTTGCTGGGCTTTGCGATCAACCGGGCTCGCCTGTTCACTGTCCATCGCGAGACGCCCAAGCAGCGCATGATCGACGTCATCGGCGCGGTTCGGCTGGCCCTGCTGCGTCAAGGCGAGGCGCTCGTCGCGCGCGGGGTTTTGGCGCGGGCTGACGACATTTTGTGGGTGACTCTCGAGCAACTCGACGCCGTCGCCGCTGGCACAACGGTCGATCTAACAACACGGGCGGCTGAGGCGCGCCGCGCCTATGCCGCGCATTCGGCCTGGCCGCGCTTCCCGCGGGTGATGCTCAGCACCGGCGAATCGTTCTACGGTTCAGTCGACGTGGCCAACGACGATCCGAATGTGCTGCCAGGCGATGGCGTCTCGCCAGGCGTGGCCGAAGGGCTGGCCCGAGTCATCGCCGACCCGCGGACCGAGCGGCTCGAACCGGGCGAGATCCTGGTGTGCGTGGGCACCGACCCGGGTTGGACGCCGCTCTTTTTGGCCGCGGGCGGGCTGGTGACCGAGGTCGGCGGGATGATCACCCATGGCAGCGTGGTCGCCCGCGAGTATGGCATCCCGGCCGTGGTCGGGGTTGAGGCCGCGACCAGCCGGATCAAGACCGGCCAGCGCATCCGGATCGATGGATCGAGCGGGCGGGTGACGCTGCTGACCGGCGACCCGCCCGCCGATCGGACGAATAGTCTGGTCAACCCTAAGGGTTAACCGGTTCATTCATCCCGACGCCCATTTTCATTCTGACGACTTTGGAGTAGATTTACCCGGTATGAGGCGGCGATTCCGGCTGATGCTCCTCGGCGCGCTGTTGGCGCCCGTGATTTCCCTCGCGGGCACGGCCCGGGCGGGCCCAACGCCGTTGCCGCCTCAGCCCCCGCCTTTGCCCTGGCCTCAGTTTCATCATGACGAGCAACACACGGGCGTGGCCGAAGGCAGCGGCAACGTCTACAGAGGTATTGGGCCCCAACTGCGCTGGCAATTCCGTGTGACGGACGCGCCCGAGGTAGCGGCGCTTACCGACCCGGCCAACAGCGTCAATTACCGTTGGACATCCAGCCTGCCCCTGGCCGACCTCGATGGCGATGGCAAGCTGGAGGTCATCGTCACCACCCCGGATGGCATCGCCGGACCTGACCACGTCATCGCCCTGCGCGACCGGGCCGGGCTCGTTCCGCCAGTCGAAGTGATGTGGATCTACACCAGCCCGGTCGCGTATCCGGCCGGCAACATCAACCAGGGCTTTGACACGTACAGCCCGGCCCTCGCCGACGCCGACGATGACGGCCGGCCCGATGTCATCATCGCCACCAAGGATGGACATGTGCGGGCGTTGAGCGGCTTGACCGGCGCCCAGATCTGGGACTACGAATTGGGGCGCCGAACGGAGGCCGGGCCAATGGTGGCCGATCTGGATGGCGATGGGCGCAACGAAGTCATTGTCGTCACCGACTGCCCGGTGATTCCAATTGTGTACTGCCCCAACCCGGGTGAGGGCGCGCGGCTGGTCGTGCTGCCGATCAGCCCCACCGGGACGATCACCCCGCTATGGACACTCAACTATCCGTACAAGATGGACTCGGCTGAGCCGGCGGTGGCCGACTTCGACGCGTCCGACGGGCACGCCCGCAAGGCAGTGATCATGGGTTCATGGGGCGGCGAGTTGCTGGCGGCCTGGCAGGGACCATCGCAGGTGTACACGGCCGCGCTGTCGCTGCGTTCGCTGGATGTGACGGCCACCCTGGCTGTGACGCCCGTGATCCGCACCTCGCCGCTGGTCTACGATTTCGGTCAGGGCCAGACCATCGTCTTTGGCTGGCTGCCAACGGATGACCGGGCGGGATTTGGGCGGCTGACCTCGGTCGGGCTCAAGACGAACTGGGCGACTGGGGCGTATACCTTCACTCCCCGTTGGACACTCGACACCTACGACACCTGGAAGTCCTCGCCAACGCTGCTGCCCGTGCCGGGCAACCCGCCGCTGGTCGTGATGGGCTACGGGCTGGCCTTCCCAAAAGACGGCCAATCCGGCCCCGTCGGCGAGTGCCGCGCCGACACGGTTTTTGGCGGAGTCGTCGCCTTCAACCATGACGGCAGCGTGGCCTGGGATCACAATTTCCACGACGAGGGGCGGGCCGAGGGCAACATCCGGGCCTCAGCGGCGGTCGCAGATCTGGATGGCGACGGACGCAAGGACGTGATCCTTCCCGTGGGTTGCTATGGGAAGTTGTACAGCTACGACAGTGACGGCGTCTTGAACTGGACGCGCCAGCTTGGGCCGCGCAGCCAGGGCTCGCCCTCGATCGGCGATCTGGACGGGGACGGAAAGCTCGAGCTGGTGATGAGCAGCTATGACGGGCAGGTGTGGGTCTTCAGCGGCGGTGCGAGAGCATTTGTGCCGGTCGCCCGGCGCTGAACGCCCTGACCTGACAGGTTGTTGGAAGCGACACCCCCGCCGGGACGGGGTGGCGCTTGCAGATCACATCGCCACGAGCACGATCGCGATCACCGCGACGACAATCCCAATGACTTGTGGCCGGCGCAGCCGCTCGTGCAGGAGGGTCAGGGCCAGGGCGATGGTCGAGACCGGGTAGAGCGATGACAGCACCGCCGCCACGTCGATCCGCCCGGCTCGGGCGGCGAAGGTATACAGCGCGTTGCCAAGCGCGTCCATCACCCCGGCCCCCAGCATCTCGGCCCAGGCTCGCCGATCGCGGGGGAGGCTGGCCCGCTTGATCAGAGCCGCCGTCCACGACACTGTGGCCGACGTCGCGCGGGCGGCCGCCAGCGCCCACAGCGCCACGGCCCCGTTGGCCCGGGTGATGAGGATGAGAAACGCGCCAAAGCCAATCCCGCTGATCAAGGCGAGACCGAACCCGGCCGGGCGGCCGGCCGCGCGCGGCGCGCTTGAGATCAGGGCGATCGCGATCAGGGCCAGGCCAAAGCCGGCCAGGGTGACCGCGGCCGGCGCGCCGAGAACGAGCGCGCCATACACGGCGGGGATGCCGGCCGACAGGACTGCGGTGATGGGCGCGACGATGCCCATTTGTCCAACCGCGAGCGCCCGATACAGGCTCGAGATCCCGATCACGCCGCACACGCCGGCGGCAACCCCCCAGCCCAGATCAGCCAGCTCCGGGGCGGGCTGGCCGGCGGCCAGGGCGAGCACAACGATGAGGATCAACCCCGAGGTCTGGGCGACCGCGGTGACGACCAGGGAGTTGGCCCGTCGCGAGGCGAGCCCGCCAAAAAAGTCGCCGGTGCCCCAGGCCAGCGCGGAGAGCAGGCCCAGGACGATGCTGAGGGTCGGGTTGGGCATGAGCGCAGGCGAGTATAGCGGCGGGGTGCGCCAGTCTATTGGGACGCTTAGCGCGTCAGCGGCGCGCCATAGATCTCGATCTCCTTCTCCCGGCGGGTCGCGCGGGCCCGGCGCATGGCCTCGCGCAGGCCCAATCGCGCGACCGAAAATGTCGCCCGCATCGTCTTGTCGGGGCTCGGATTCCACGACACCTCGATGATGCGCCGCGCGACGGGCGTTCCATCCCGCGCCCGCGTGCGCACGATGATGTCGCGGATGCCGGCTTGCCGCCCGGCCCTGGCGGAAGGTAGAACCCGCCGTTCGGTCCGGACCTTGCCCAACCGCGCTTCAATCTGGTCGCGCCACCGCGCCGCGGCCTGCCACCCTTCGACCATACCGGCCCGCGCATCTGAAAAATAGCGGCTTTCTGTCTCGCCCCGCCAGCGGACGCGCGCCTGCCAGCCGTGGCGCGGGCCGCTGCGGGTGTCCACCCGCGTGACGCTCTTGCGCTCCGGGAACTGCGCGCGTACGCCGGCCGGATCGAACCGGGCAGCCGCCCGCTCGGCGCGGCGGAGCGCCGCCGCCGACAGCGTGAAGTCGTCGGTCATCCGAGGCGCTTGGTCATGCCCACGTATTCGCGGAACTTGCGGAACCCGAACCTGGCATAGAAGTCGGTGAGCGAGGTCCAATCGATGATGCAGCCGCGCCCGCCGCGCCCGCGCAGCGAGGCCAAAGCCGTGTTAATGACCAGCGCGGCGTAGCCCTTGCCGCGCAGGGTCTCGCTCGTGCCCAACGGACCCGCTTGAGCCCAGGGCCGGGGCAGGCTGTTCATGTAGAAACGATCGAGCGGCCGGAGCGAGTCGGCCATCGTCGTCATGCAGAAGGCCTCGATCCGCGGCGCGCCGCTGTCCGGCGTGATCAACACCGCGTAGTCCGAGATCTTCGCGCCCTCGCGCAGATGCCCGTCGTATTCATACAGCCAGCGTCCCGGAAACGCGCGGACGAAGAACTCTCGAAGCGCGGCTTCCTCGCCCGGCCGGGCCATGCGCGCCTCGACCCCCGCGGGCGCTTCGCCCGCGCTGCCGTGGTACGGGCGCAGGATGGCCAGATCCGCGGCCACGTCCCAATCCGGCTTGCCCACCTCAAATCGGCGGTGGGTGAACCAATCGGGCCGCCCAAGTTCGCGCGGATAGCCGGGCAAAAACGGGCGCAGGCTCCCGCCCAGCCGGGCGAAGGTGCAGCCCTGGCCGAGCAGCCAATCCTCCGCCCACCCCAACAGCGCCGCGCCCGCGCCCGCGCGCTGGGTGGCCGGCTCCACCGCGATGCTGTCGATCCAGCCGCTCTTGCCCTGCGCGCTGGCGATGACATAGCCAACCTCATTGCCGTCCCCGTCGACGGCGAAGCGGCCGGCCTGGGTGGCGCCGGTCGCCGCGCCCAGGTTGAACTGCGCCAGGCGCGGGGTGATATCCAACGTATGGCTACCAGTCATCGCGTTGCAGGCGTCATTCCAGATCCGGGCGATGGCCTGGTGATGGGCGGGATTGGCGGGTGTGATTGGGATCATGTTCCTCTCAATTGCGGGTCGAGCGCGTCGCGCAGGCCGTCGCCGAGCATATTAAACCCGAGCACCGCCAGCATGATGGCGGCGCCAGGGAAGATGGCCAGCCAGGGCGCGTACTCCATGTCGCGCCGGCTTTCGCTCAGCATGCCCCCCCACGACGGCTCAGGAGGCTGGGTTCCCAGACCGAGGAAACTGAGCGAGGCTTCGAGCAGGATCGCCCAGGCGAGGGCCAGGCTGATCTGCACAATGATCGGCGCGGCAATGTTGGGCAGCACGTGCCGCAGCATGACGCGCCAGGTCGAGGCGCCTTGCGCCTTAGCCGCGGTCACATACTCTTTGGTCTTGATCACCAGGGTCGGCGCGCGGGCTACCCGGGCAAAGATCGGCAGATATACGATGGCGATGGCGTAGACGGTGTTTTGCGCGCCAATCCCGAGGGCCGACACGATTGCCAGCGCCAACAACAGCGGCGGAAAGGCGAATACCAAGTCCACCAGCCGCATCAACAACGTGTCGAGCAACCCGCCCGCGTATCCGGCCACCAGGCCGATCGCGGTGCCGGCCAGCGACGCCAGCGCCACCGCCAGGACCGCCACCCGCAGCGAGTTCGTCGCGCCGCGCATCAGCCGGCTCAGCATGTCGCGCCCCAGGATGTCGGTGCCCAGCGCGTACGCGCCGCCCGGCGGCAGCATCATGTCCAACGGTCGCTGCGACAATGCCGGAAAGGGCGCCAGGTTGGTCGAAAATAAACCGATCACCAGCATGAGCAGGCAAATGGTCAGCCCGACCACGGTGCCCGGCGAGCGCCATACCCGGGGAATGCGCAGGCGGGTCATCCGGTTCGCACCCGCGGGTTGACCAGCGCATAGGCCAGGTCGGCCAACAGGTTGATCACGAGAAAGTTAAAGGCGATAAAGAGGATGACGCCCTGGGTGACGGCGTAGTCGCGCTGGCCGATGGCGTTGAGCAACAGCCGCCCGAGGCCCGGCAGCGCGAAGACTTCCTCGATCACGATGGCCCCGCCGAGCAGATATCCGGCTTGAATCCCCACCAGGGTGATGATCGGCAGCAGCGCATTCCGCAGACAGTGCTTGAGCACCACCGCCGATTCGCGCAGGCCCTTGCCCCGCGCGGTCCGGGCGTAGTCCTGGCGCAGCTCCTCGAGCACCGCCGAGCGGGTGGTCCGCGCGATCGAGGCGGTCAGCCCCAGCCCGAGCGTCAGCGCCGGAAACAGCATCTGCCCCAGGTTCACCCGCGGGTTTTCCAGGAAGGACGTGTAGTCACCCGAGTTGGGCAGGATCCGAAAGACCACCGACAGGACCAGAATGAACAGGGTCCCCAGCCAGAAGTTCGGGATCGCCAACCCGAACAACGCAAACATCTGACCCGCAGCGTCGGCCAGCGTGCCGCGCCGGGTGGCCGTGAACACGCCGATCGGGATGCCCAGGCTCAGCCCGATCAGCAGGGCCAGGATGCCCAGCTCAGCCGTGAGTGGAAAGCGGTTGAGGATTTCGCCCAGGACCGGCTTGCCGCTGCGGACCGATGTGCCGAGGTTGCCCTGCACGGCATTCCCCAGCCAGCTCACAAACTGCTCGGGGATTGACTTGTCCAGCCCATAGTAAGCCCGCAGGGCCTGGGTCTGGGCCTCAGTCAGCAGCGCCGATGTCCCGATCTGGGCCGAGATTGTGTCGCCCGGGATCAGCCGCATCACCAGAAAAACGATCACGGCCACGCCAAAGAGCGTGGGGATGAACGAGATCAGGCGCTGGCCGAGAAAGCGGGACATGATGTTGGCGCGACAGGCAGCGCAA
>JBDSIP010000567.1:0-3082 GCA_039917915.1 Thermoflexales bacterium | reverse complement strand
AGGTCTTCGTCGGCGCAAATGAAGCGCACAGGCCGGCCGGTCGCCTTTTTGAGCGCGACCGCGGCGGCCAATTGCAACGCGTCACATCCGCGCAGGCGATGTCTCACGCCAAGCGCAACAGAGGTGTTTATGACCTCGGGGGTGAGTTCGATCCGGGACACCGTCTCCATGTCACGTCGGAGGTCCGCCAGGTCATGCTTCAGTTCCCGCACCTGGCGTGCCAGCGCGCACGCAATCTCGGTGTGGGTGATCACACACACGGCGTTCAGATCACCTTCGCCGAGCAGGGCTTCCACGCGCTCTGACCCCGGTTCGCGCATGTAGTGCTTTGCCAGCGCGCTGGAATCATAGAAGTGGATCACAGTTTGCGTCGGTCCTCAATAATGGTCTGCGACAGGAGCTTGCCCTCGACCTTCGCCTTGTGCGGATTGGGCTTTAGCCGGGTGTTGCGAGGAATCGACGTGATCAATCCCGCCGCCAGCGCCTTCTCGAGCCAGGCATCCCGTTTGAAGTGCCGGCGCACAACGTCAAGCTGCACATAGCGGCGTTTGTCCGGCATCTTCAACGCCGGCACGCGCCCGCTGCTGACAGCCGATGACAGGGTCTGCAGCGAGACGCCGGTCTCGCGCGCGGCCTGGGCCAATGACACGATGCGCTGATCGCGCAGCCATTGTTCGATGAGGGTAGTACTGAGCGGGGCAGTTTTAATGATCGTAGTATATATCGTAGCAGCTACGACCGGTTCCGGCGTTGAATCGCGCGACGTGCGAATCGGCCGGCCGCCCCCGCCGCCGCCGCCGCCGCCGCGATCACGCCCGCGTTTCGTCCCGGTGGCCCGGCGGTAGAGACGCAAGATCTTGCGTCTCTACCGCCCCCGCCGCGACTACGCCACAGGCAACGTCACCCGCATGGCCGTGCCCTGGCCAGGTTGGCTCTCGGCCGCGATCGCGCCGCCGTGCATTTCGACAATCGACTTGGCAATCGCCAGGCCCAGGCCCGACTCGCCATGGGTGCTTCGGGATTTATCCCCGCGATAGAAACGGTCAAACAAGCGTGGCAGGTCGTCCGTCGCGATGCCCTCGCCAGTGTCTGACACCGTCAGAGCAACGGTGTGTCCCGCGGTTTGAGCTCCAAACGTGATCGTGCCGCCGTTGGGCGTGTGCCGCAGCGCATTGGTGACAAGGTTGCCAAATACCTGGGTCAGGCGGTCCGGATCGGCATTAATCCGCGGCAGACTCGGTGCGGCGTCGACGATCACCGTTATGCCCTGCTTCTCGGCCAGGGGCTGATAGGTCCTGGCCATCGTCCGCAACACACTCGCCGGAGCGAGGGCTTCGCGATTCAAGCGCATCTCGCCGCCTTCGGCCTGGGCCAGGGTGCCCAGATCGTTGACCAGGCGCTGCAGATGCTGAACTTCGCCAGCCACGATCCCCAGCCGTTCCTGGGTCGGTTTGAGCACGCCATCCCGCATGGATTCGATGTAGCCACCGATCACCGTAAGCGGCGTGCGCAGATCATGGGCGATGTCGGCCGTCATCTGTCGCCGCGACTGGGTCAACCGATCCATGTCCGCGCTCATGTGATTGAAGGCCGCGGCCAACTCGCCCAACTCATCGGTCGAAGACACCTTGACCGCCTGCTTCAGGTTGCCGCCCGCCATCGCACGGATCGCCACGGTCATATCCCGCAGGGGATGGGTCAGGGTGCGGGCCAGCACGATCCCGAGCAGGACGGCGAGCACCGTCGATCCCGCAGCCGCATAAAGCAGCGCCCGGTTGGTCCGGTTGAGATAGCTCTCCTCCAGCGGCCCCAGAGGCGGCACCGAAGCGGCGACCACCGTGCCAACCTGAATGTCGTTGACCTCCACAGGTGTCCCCCCAGAGATTTGAGCGGCGGTCAACAGGGTATCCGATGGCATGCCGCTCGCCCCGATGACGACCCGCCCGTTTTGATCGGCGAGCACAAAATACGAAGGGAACTAGCGGCTGGAGCTGTTGCGTTCCTGAGGCGGAGGGTTGGGATCGCGCGGCTCGGGCGCTGCGCCTTGATCGCGCTGCGACTGGCGCCCCTCGAAGCTGCGGAACCACAGGCTTGCCTCAACACCCTGCCACGATCCGCGCGTCTGATAGTACTGGGTCGCCTCCGCTACAAAACGATCGCGGGTCTGATCGTAGAACAACTGCATAAACTCACGCTGGGTGAGCCAGTACGAGATGCCGGCCGCGAGCGCCACACCGGTGATGCTCACCACCAGAAAGGCCAGGATCAAGCGGGCAGTGATTGTGCGCGGCATGTCATTTGCTCGCGAACCGATAGCCGATACCGAAGACAGTTTCGATATAACGCGGCTCGGCGGGATTGGGCTCGATCTTGGAGCGCAGGTTGCGAATGCGCACGTCGATGGTCCTGGCGATGCCCTCGAAATACGATCCCTGGGTGGCCCCGAGCAGGGAGGCCCGGGTGAAGACCCGGCCGGGCGAAGTCATTATGATCGCCAGCAGATCAAACTCCGATGGAGTGAGCTTGACGTCCGTCCCGCCGACCGTCACAACCCGGGTGTCGCGGTCCAGCGAGACGTCACCCGCCCGCAAGGCTGGGCTCGCCTTCGGCGTGCCGTTGACGCGCCGCAGCACGGCATGCACATGGGCCAGCAACTCGCGCATGCTGAATGGCTTGGTGATGTAGTCGTCGGCGCCCAATTCAAGCCCCAGCACTTTGTCGCTCTCCTCGAGCTTGGCGGTCAGGACGATGATGGGTGTGTCACTTTCCTTCCGCAAAGCCCGAATGAATGTAGTCCCATCCATCTCCGGCATCATCAGATCAAGCAGAACCAGGTCGGGTTTTTCCTGGCGGGCCACAAACAACGCGGTCTGGCCGTTGTCGGCCGTGACGACCCGGAACCCTTCCTCGGTCAGATACTCCCGAATCAGGGTGCGCACGTTTTCTTTGTCGTCGACCGTCAGAATCGCCTTTGCCATCTCGTCCTCACCCATTGTTGATCTCGGATGGATTATGCGCCGGCTGTGTGTGGAAGATGTTCAGGAGTTGTTCGCGATTATGTGGGGAACGATATCCCCGGGCT
>JBDSIP010000566.1:0-8717 GCA_039917915.1 Thermoflexales bacterium | reverse complement strand
GCGGGAGAGGGGTTGGGGTGAGGGGCGGAGAGCGTGGCCCGGCCGGTATAATCCTCTTCCCCTATGGAAGAGCGTTTAGCCGCCCTCGCGGCCAAATTCCAACAGTTGACCGAGCAGATGGCCGATCCGGCCCTGGCGAGCGATTACACCCGTTATGTGGGGGTGGCCAAGGAGCGCAGCGATCTCATCCCGGTGGTCGAGACCTGGGCCGAGCTGCAAAAGGCCCGGGCCGAGCTGGCCGATGCCAGCGCCATGGCTTCCGGCAATGACCCCGAGATGGCCGAGATGGGCCAGGCCGAAATGAAACCGCTTCAGGAAAAGATCGAGGTGCTCACCGCCAAGGCCCGCGAATTGCTCCTGCCCAAGGATCCCCGCGATGACCGCAATGTCATTGTCGAAATCCGGGCCGGCGCGGGCGGCGACGAGGCCGGCCTGTTCGCCGCCGAGCTCTTCCGGATGTATCAGCGCTATGCCGATGGGCACCGGCTCAAGACCGAGCTGCTCGACGAGAGCGAGACCGGCATCGGCGGGTTCAAGGAAGTGGTCTTTGGCGTCACCGGCAAGGGCGCCTACGCCCGGCTCAAGTTCGAGAGCGGGGTGCATCGCGTCCAGCGCATCCCGACGACCGAGTCGAGCGGCCGGATTCATACCAGCACGGTGACTGTGGCGGTGCTGCCCGAGGCCCAGGACGTCGAGGTCAACATCCCCGACGCCGACCTGACCATCGAGACCTATCGCTCGCGCGGCGCGGGCGGCCAGAACGTGCAGAAGAACGAGTCGGCCGTCCGCATCATCCACAAACCCAGCGGGCTGGTGGTGCAGTGCCAGGACGAGCGCAGCCAGACCCAGAACCGGCTGCGGGCAATGAGCATTCTGCGCGCCCGGCTCTACGACCTGCAGCAACAGAAGCAGGCGGCCGAGCTCAGCCAGCAGAAACGCGATCAGATCGGGACCGGCGACCGGAGCGAGAAAATCCGGACGTATAACTTCCCCCAGAACCGGGTGACCGACCATCGGATCGAGATGTCGTTGTACCGGCTCGAGGCGATCCTGAACGGTGACCTCGACGAGTTCATCGATTCGCTCACCTCGGACGAGCAGGCCCGCCGGTTGCGCGAGAGCGGATTTTAGTGACGCGTCATGCGTCATGCGGTTCTCGTCATGCGTCATTGTTCAGCGTTTATCGAAGCGCGTGTTACAACGCTTGTGCTGCCGACAACTTGAGCCAAATGACGGATGACGGTTGACGAACACCGCATGACAACTTCCATCCGCATCGCCCTGCGCGCGGCCGCCGCCCGGCTTGACACCGCGGGGGTCGACGCGCCAGCCAGCACCGCCCGCCAACTCCTGAGTGTGGCGACGGGCCGCCCGCGCGAGTGGCTGCTCGCCCACGACGATGAGAACCTGCCCGAAGCGCAGGCGCGGACTCTCGAGACACTGCTCGAGCGGGTCGCCGCGCGCGAGCCCCTGGCGTATGTACTGGGCGAGCGGGGCTTTCACGGCATCACGCTCAAAATAGACCCGCGCGCGTTGATCCCGCGGCCCGAGACCGAAATGTTGGTCGACCTGAGCCTGGCCGCGCTCAAGGCGTTGCCTGCAGGCGCCATGGTTGTCGATGTCGGCACCGGCAGCGGGGCGGCGGCCATCGCCATCGCCCTGAGCGCGCCCGACGCGCGCGTCATCGCCTGCGATGTGTCGCCCGACGCGCTCAGCCTGGCCCGCGAGAACGCCGAACGGCTCGGGGCGCGGGTGACCTTTGTCGAGAGCGATCTGTTGTCCAACGTGCCGGACCTGTCGCCAATCGTGGTGGCCAACCTGCCGTATGTCACCCGCGAGGAGATTGACATGCTCCCGCCCGAGATTCGGGCCCATGAGCCGCGGGTCGCGCTGGACGGCGGGCCGGATGGCCTCGACCTGGTCCGCCGGCTCCTCGCCCAGCTCAGCGGTGATCCGGCCCGGCGCGCCGCGCTGCGGCATGTGTGGCTCGAAGTCGGGGCCAGCCAGGGCCCGGCCGCCCGCGCACTCGCCCAGGCCGCTTTCCCCGATGCCCGCGCGCGCATTTTGCAGGACCTTGCCCGGCTCGACCGGGTGATTGCCATCGAGTTCGAATCATGACCCAAAACGAAACCGGGCTGCCCCCGGCCCCCATCAAACTCATCGCCGTCGATCTGGACGGGACCGTGCTTGGCCACGACCAGGTCGCGACGCCGCGGGTGCTGGCCGCCTTGCGCGCGGCGGTCGCGCGCGGGGTACGGATCACCATTGCCACCGGGCGCAACGTGCCGACCACCCGCCGCTTCGCCGAGATGCTCGGCGTCAACGCGCCGGTGGTGTGCGGCCAGGGCGGCGAACTGTATGACTTCACGACCGGGCAGACCTTGAGCGTGCTCCGGCTCGATCGCGCACTGGCCTGCGAGATCGTCCAATTCGCGGCGGACTATCCGCACTGGCACACGATCCTGTATCACGACAACGAAATCTACATCCAGCGCAAGATTTTCTCGGATCAGTTCTACGGCAAGCTGCTCAGCTCGATGGAGCCGCACCTGGTCCCGGACCTCTGCCATGTGGCGGGCGACACCGACCCGGACAAGCTGATCTTTGCCATGAACGCCGAATACACGGTCGAGGCGGTGACGCTGCTGCGAGAGTTTGTCGGCCACCGGGCGATCGTGGTCCAGTCGCACGCGATGTTCGCTGAGGTGAATCCGTTGGGCGCGCACAAGGGCGCCGGGTTGACTCGCCTGGCCGAGAGCCTGGGCATTCAGCAGGATGAGGTCATGGCGATCGGCGACCAGGAGAACGATCTGACCATGCTGGCCTGGGCGGGCCTGGGCGTGGCGATGGGCCAGGCCTCGGACATGGTCAAGCAGTCAGCCCGCTGGATCGCCCCGTCGCTCGACGAGGACGGCGCGGCAGTGGCAATCGAGCGATTTGTGCTGGATGGGGTGGGTAAGGTGTGGTCAGGTGGATAAGGTGGGTAAGGTGTCGTCAGGTTTGATCAGGTCTTCCACTTGACCACACCTTACCCACCTGACCACACCTGACCACACCACCCAGCGCGCCTCAGGGCGTTACGCGGACCATCCCCTGCATCGAGTTGTGCCGCATGCAGAAATACGGGTATTCACCTGCCTCAGTGAAAGTGAATGAGAACGTCTTGCCCTGGGTGAAGAAGCCCGAGTCAAACTTGCCACCCAGCTTGCCGGGCACGCCGTTCGTGATGCTGTGCTCGATGTTGTCTTTGTTGATCCAGATGACCGTTGTGCCGGCCTTGACCTCGAGCACGCCGGGCATGAACTGAAAGACTTGAATATCCACGGTCTTGGCGACCGGTTTGGGCGCGACGGTGGCGGCCGGGACGGCAGTCGCTGGAACGGCCGTCGCGGGAATAGGCGTCGCCGGAATGGCGACCGTCAACGTCATCCCGCCGTGCATCATCGCGTCGGCAGTGGCTGTGGCCGAAGCGGCGGGCATGGCCGTGGGAGCCGGCATGGCAGTCGCCGGTATGGCGGTCGCCGGTGTGACCAGGGTCGGGGCTGGTATCGGCGTGGGCTGGGCGGCCGGAATCGGTGTGGCCGGGGCGGCCCCCGCGCAGCCGGCCAGGACCAGCGCCAGCGCGGCCGCCATGAGAGTCGCTTGCAATCGTTGGGCGTTCATCGCCTGTCTCCTTGCGGGCGGATCGGCCCGCGGTCGTAACTAAAAGGGACGCCGGGTGGGCGTCCCTTTCGCGAATTGATGTGTTTGGGGCCGGGCCTGAGCCCGGATAACGCTACTTGCGCGTGCGCCGGAGAATCATGGCCGAGCCGGCGCCGGCCATGAGGGCCGCCGCCGCCAGGATCACCAGGGCCGTCCAGGGCGTTTCGATCGGCGCGCCGCCGGAGACCGGCAGGACCGTGGCGGGTTTGGCCACGCCGCCGAACTTGTCGGGGAACTGCTTGATGATGGCGCCGGCGAGCGGGTCGGCGATCATCGCCATGTGGCGGTAGGCGCCCCGCAGCAGGTCATACACTTTCGGCTGGTCGCCGGCGGCCTGCGCGTCGATGACGTCCTTGAGGGTCAGGATGTGAGTCTTGACCAGACCCGCGACCACGTCGGCGGGCAGGTTCGGGTTGGCGCTGCTCAGGAAAGCGCCGAAGTCCTGGCTGTAGGCGACGAGATCCGTCACGGCTTTATCGGACTTGGTCTTGTCCTTGGCGCCCAGGGCGGTCGTGTAATCAACAACAAAACCAATGTGCTTGCGCCACAGGGGCAGGAAGGCATCCTGCGCGCCCTTGCCATACACTGAGCCGATCGCCTTCGACAGGTCGACTGAATTGCCGTCCAGGGCATTGGCGGCTTCGGTGAACTCAGCCGTCCGCCCGCCCAGCGCGGCGCCGGTGGCGCGCGCGGCGAGATAGGTGTGCTCGGAGAGCAGCAGGTTCAGGCCGGTGCGCAGATTGCTGGCCGCGTCACTGGCGGAGCCGCCGAACTTGTCGGGGAACTGCTTGCCGATCGCACCGGCCAGCGCGCCGCCGATCATGTCCATATGCATATAGGCCATCCGAAGCTCGGCGAATTGTTTCTTGATGTCGCCGGCCGCCTGCGCGTCGACGACGTTCTTCAGGCCGAGGATGTGATCCTTGACCAGCCCGGCCACGGCGGCCTTGGGCAGATTGGGATTGGCGCTGTTGAGGAACGCGCCGAAATCCTCCGCATACTGCAACAGATCGTTGACAGCCTTGTCGGACTTGGTCTTGTCCTTGGCGGCGAGGGCGGTCGTGTAGTCCACCACAAAGCCGATATGCTTGCGCCACAGTGGCAGGAAGGCATCTTCGGCCCCTTTGCCATACACGACGCCGATCGACTTCGAGAGGTCGATCGAGTTGTCATCGAGCGACTTCGCGGCCGCCTTGAATTGCGCGTCGCGCCCGGCCAGGGCGGCGCCTGTCGCGCTGGCGGCCAGCATGACGTGCTCGCCGAGCTGGCTGCTCAACAATGCGCGCAGATCCGGCGCGGTCACGCTCGGATTGTGGGCGGGGTCGTGGGCATGGGCCGGGGCGATCGCCGATACGGCGAATACGGCCGCCGCGGCCAGGGCGAATAGCTTGTGAGTCGGTTTCATGTATCTCCTTGAATCCTCTGTTGATAGTTTGACTGACATCAACCATTACGCCGCAATCAGGCCGGCGCATTTTCGAAAAACGACGATTCTCGAGAAATGCCACCAGGATTTGGCCCGGACCGGCGTCCCGCGGGATGCCGGTTCAGGAAAAGGGCATGTGGCGAGCCCAGGCGATGACGACGCTTCTATAATCACCGGGCCCGTGGCGCATCGATAGATGCAATCGGGCCGCTGACGCGTATTACCTTATGGATTACACAACCTTCGACGATGAAACGCTCGTGCGCTTGATCGCGCGCCAGGATCGGGGCGCCTTCGAAGCGTTATACGCGCGGCATGCCGGGCTCGTGCTCGGCTTGTCCTACCGCATCCTCGGAGAGCGGCGCCAGAGCGAGGATGTGGCCCAGGAGGCCTTCTGGCGGGTGTGGAAGGGTGCCGAAGGTTTCGATACCGCGCGCGGCAATGCGCGCACGTGGCTGGTGAGCATCGCCCACCACCTGGCGATCGATCTGACCCGCCGCAGCCAGCGCCGGCCGGTGGTTGAGATGGACGCGGATGAAGACGATGATTCTTGGAATGTCCCCGACGAAAGCGCCGACGTGGTCGAGGCGATCGAGGCCCGCATGAGCGCGGCCGAGGTTCGGGCCGCGCTGGGGCAGTTGCCCGAGGCTCAGCGCCAGGTGATCGAGCTGGCCTACTACAAAGGCCTGACCCATGGGCAGATCGCTGAAAACCTGGGCGTGCCAACCGGGACGATTCACACCCGGGCGCGCTTGGCCATGCAAAAACTTCGCGACGCGCTCAGCGCGCCGATCGCGGGGCAAGAACGATGACGACCGAAGAAAGACTGACCCTGTATGTGCTGGATGCGCTCGCGCCAGACGAAAAGGCCGCGTTCGAAGCGGAGCTGGCCGCATCCGATGTGTTGCGGGCGCGGCTGGCCGAGGAGCGCGGGTTGCTCCTGGCCCTGGATCGGGCCGTTGAACCCATGGCACCCAGTGCCGGAATGACCCGCGCCCTGATGGCCCGGGTGAACGCCGATATCGCAACTCGCGCGCCCCAGCCGGACGCGACCCGCCGGCGCTTTGCCGATCTCGTGCGCTGGTTGTGGCCGGCCGCGACGCTGGGCCTGGCAGCGTTGGCCATCGTGTTTGGGATGTGGGCGATCACCGGCCAGGCCGAGACGGCGCGCTTGCGCGATGAGCTGGTCCTGCTGACCGGGCCGGGCGTGCGGGCGGCCAACATCCCCGCCGCGCAGAAGGATGGCACCGCCACCGCCACCGCATTTGCGGCCCGGGGCGCGTCGAACGCCGTTTTGCTCGTCGCCAACCTGCCCCCCCTTGACCCGCAGCAGACCTATCAGGCCTGGATCATTCGGGATGGCAAACCGTTGCCGGCGGGCGTCTTCAACACCGGCCCCGATGGCGGGGCGCGCCTGGTGATGCGCAGCGGCGGGCCGTTCACCGGAGCCGAGCAGATCGGGGTGACGATCGAGCGAGCCGGTGGCAGCGACACGCCCGACCTGAAGCGGCTGGTCTTTATCGGCCCGTTGACGTGAGCGATGGGGAGCTGACGGCATATGACACCGGAAACAACACCCCCGGCCAAGCCGGGGGGATCGCTTCCGGGAAACAGTTCAGTTGATGTCGCGAAGCTGGGGAGCCGCCGCTTTGCGTCGCAGCGTGAGGCCCAGCAGAGCCACACCCGCCAGCGCAACCAAACTCACGACGTTGGAGAAATTGATCGGCTGATCGGGCGGGCTGCCCTGCTTCAACTGAGCCACCTCGCGCTCGAGCTGGCCGATGCGCTGATCCTTCTCCTGCACGATCTGATACAACCCCTGAAGCGCGGCCAGCGACACGCCGTCCGCGTCGATGGTGGTGATGTGTTTGTCATCCTCACCGACATTGAAGGCCGCCGCGAAGTCCTGGGCCATTGGGCCGATGTGGCGGATCGCCTCGTCCTGGGTCTTGTAATTCCAGGTGCTGATGGGGATGCGGGCCAGCTTCTCCATGACCGCGCGGCCATCGATGGGGGCGAAGTTGGCCTTGCTGTTCTTATCGCTCAACGCGCTCCAGGCGTTGCCGCCGGCCGCCACCTGCACACCGGCGGTATTGCCCCCCGAACCGTTGATGCCCGTCACCCAATACACCCCGCCCGTCGCGCGGGCCGTGAACGCATTGTTTAGGCCGCAGGCGAAATCAAAGTCATTCGAATCAGCCCAGGCGAAACAGCCGTCATTATTGGCTTTGGCCCGCCTGCCCGCCGCGAAACTGAAGGCTCCCTGGGCGAGGTTGCTGTAGCCGCCCGGGACTATGGACGAGCCGCCGCTAGCGGTGTTGCCGAATCCGCCGCTCACCGTGGCATCGAAATTGCCGACTGTGTTTGAGTTTCCTCCGCCCACGGTCCCGCCGCCCAGGGTAACTTTGTTGTTGAGGCCGCCGCCAATGGTGGCGATGCTCAGGTTGGAGCCAGGCGTGGCGGTGATGGCATTCCCCTGTCCGCCGCCGATCACACCATAGCTCCCGTCCGGGGAAACGGCGTTGCCGAATCCGCCGCCGATGGTCGAGGCGGGGCCGTTGGACTTGTTGCCGCTGGTGCTGCCGCCATTCCAGCCCCCGCCGCCGACAGTGGACCCGGCGCCGGCCGCGACGTTGTACTCGCCCCCGCCGACCGTCGCGCTGCGGCCCGAGGCGGCGTTGAACCCGCCCCCGCCCATCGACGACCACTCGCCGGTGGCCTGGTTGCCATGTCCGCCCGCAATCGTCGCCGCAAAGCCCGAGTTGGCATTAAAGACGCCCCCTCCGATGGTGCCGTTCGCGATCAATTGCCCGCCCGACAGTGTATTGCTGTAGCCGCCGCCGATGGTGGCATTCTGGGTGGACGCCACGTTGAGGTCGCCTCCGCCGATATAGGAGACGTAGCCGCTGGCGACGTTGTAGAAGCCGCCCCCAATCCCGGATGAATTACCGGTGGCGTAATTGCGCAGCCCGCCCGCGACCGTGGCGTAATCGCCGGTGGCCTGGCCATCGATGCCGCCTGCAATCGTCGAACCGTAGCCATCGGCTTGGTTGGCCCGCCCACCGCCCACGCTGCCAAAGAAATTCAGCACCCGGTTCTCGTAGAAGTATGAGCCGCCGCCGGCAATCGTCGCGCCATAGATCGTGGGGGTGAAGTAGTTGCCGGAATAGCCGCCCGCAAGATTCGGGCTGTTCGCGTTCGGATAGAACCGCAGCGCGCCCGCGCCGTTCACCCCGATGGTCAGGGCGGTGTTGTCGGTCGTGCCCACAAACCCGATCCCACCTGTGCCGCTGTTGCCGCCGAGCGCCCAGTTGTTAAGCGCATATAGCGCATATGGCGCGGCGGTCAGGCGGGTGCGCGGCGCGAGGGTGCTGTAGCTGATATCGGGCGGGCACCTCACCGCGCTCTCAATCCAGCGCGCCTCGCCGATGAAGGGGCTGGTCCCATAGTCAATCTGCACGGTGAACAGACCATTGGTAATGGGCTGCGTCGTGAACGTGTTGCTATTGAGAAAGCCGCCGCCCGAGGCAGCATCCCACAACGACAGGCTCAGGTCGCACAGGCCGTTGACAGGCTGCCCGTTCTTGAC